>SKQJ01000138.1 GCA_007119075.1 Bacteroidales bacterium
TCTTATATTCCATACAGGCTTTTACAACGGGTTCAAGTTCCCTGTATTCCTTATTGAGCTTTATGTACCGCTGCATATCGCCGGCTACGGCCGGGTCTGTGAGCAGCTGTTCCACCTCCTCAAATCTCAGCCTGATCCCCTCCAACCTTTCAAGTATGTTATTATCGTCCATTGATACTGTAAAATTTTTGCAAAATTAATAAATAAATACCAAACTCAGTGAATGCCTTTAATATTACCGAATATTACCGAGAGCAAACTCATGAAAATTCTGTATCTCCCCCTTTGGGCTGTTATCCTTCTCAAATAAATCCCTCACCCTTTTGTTTAAGTTTCCCAAGTTGCATTTTAGTGCAAGAATATAATCGATCTTGGACTCTTAAATTTTTTGACATCCCTTGGCATCAATGGTAATTACAGAACCTCGATCAAAAACTTATCCAACAGGCTGGGAAAAGCGGTTATTTCATGAGGTGAGGGGGTAGTTCAAAAACGGTGAAGAACTGCAGTTATTTTAATGTTTGCAAATAGGGTGTAATGAAAATAATGGTTAGATTTACCTTGGAAATCACTGAAAAAGTTGGCAAAACCATTATGGGCCGGAGCAACACGATCAAATATAATCCTGATGATTGTGAACTGGTTCTTAAAATGCGAAAAGGAGACCTTGACGCTTTTGAGTATCTGTTCAGGAAATACTATTCCAGGCTGTGCGTATTCGCAGAGGATTACGTAAGGGAACCTGCGATAGCCGAGGAGGTAGTAGCAGATTTGTTTGCGAATCTCTGGGAAAAGAAGAGAAGTATTATCATTTCAGGTTCCCTGAAGTCCTATCTGTTCAGAAGTGTACATAATAACTGCATCAAATATCTTGAACACCTTAAAGTTGAAAGAAGATACGAAGACTTTGCAAGGGCGGAAATTGAGAGGAAACAATTTCTATTCTCTGGCGAAAACAGTTATCCGATTGCAAATCTCATTTCACGTGAGACAGAATCAAGGATAGAATCTGCTATCGGTGAACTTCCGGACAGATGCAGGGAAATTTTTTGCCTTGCACGATTTGGAAACCTCAGTTATGAAGAGATCTCCCGGAAACTTGGTGTTAGCCTGAATACTGTAAGGACCCAGATGATGAGAGCCATGAATAAACTCAGAGTCAGCCTCAAAGAGTATCTTCCTCCTTCAGTCAACCAAAAGGATGATCGGTCACAACGAAAAACTTCAATGTGATGCAGTCATAAAAAAGTTCCTTAGCAAATTTTTATCAAGAGCCCAAAGAAGTTCCCTACGCAGGGAATATTTAACAGGAGCCAGGAGTAGTTTTGGAAGGGTCTCAATTTCCTCACCGGTGAAATATCTCATCGAAGAAAAATATACTGGATTTACCCGCTTCTACCTGAAAAATCCCGGGATATTGTCA
The DNA here is from genome assembly GCA_007119075.1 of Bacteroidales bacterium. GTDB lineage: Bacteria > Bacteroidota > Bacteroidia > Bacteroidales > PUMT01 > PXAP01. The sequence continues at coordinate 1,424 of SKQJ01000138.1, forward strand.
CATTTTTCATTCACTATCCGGTCTTATTATTAAGATCCAAATCCAAAAACTTCTTAAACTCTTGAAAAATCTTAAAAAAAATATCGAAAGCCTGTTCATTGATATAATTCAGGGCAAACTTTCCGGGAAAAAACCGGAAAACTTCCCCCGGGATGCAGATATCGGTAAAACATCTCATCATCATCTGGCACAATACTATGATATATGGCAATGTACAGGTATTTCTGAATCATCCCGTTATGATCCGGATAAAGCCTGGCAAAACCTAAAGCAAAAAATAGGGATCACCCCCTCTGCCGGGAATAAGAAAAAAGTCCCGTTTTACCGAAAGTGGATACAGGTTGCCGCAGCGGCTATAATATTGATTATATCAGGTTATTTTTCCTTTCATCTTGTTAATAAACAATTGGTAGCTGATAAAGCTGGTCATCCCGTAAGCACCTTTCATGTTCCATACGGGTCAAAATCGGTTATTGATTTACAGGACGGAACCAGAGTCTGGCTTAACTCAGGAAGCACGCTGGGTCAGAGTATCGACTTCGGCAGCACAAACCGAGATGTGTATTTGCAGGGAGAGGCTTATTTCGAAGTCAGGTCCGGTCATGGTAAACCTTTCAGAGTCCATACCAAAGAATATGTAATCCATGTTACCGGCACATCCTTCAATGTAAGAGCCTATAATGACGAAATGATCACTGAAACCACAGTAATTGAGGGTTCGGTAAATATATTCCTCAGAAATGAGAACATAAAAAACAATGATTCAATTAAGCTGGAGGCTAATCAGATGCTTACAATAAGATCATTGCCTGCAGAACCTGACGAATTTCCAGTCTTCGAAGATCCGTTACCTGAAAACGAAAGATTACGGATAATTGCCGATGTCACCACGCTGGATTCAAACAGACCCGCTGATGCGGTAATTTCATGGAAGGATAACAGATGGAATATCAGAAGTGAAAAACTCGAAGATCTTGCCAAAAAGATTGAAAGAAGATATAACGTCAGAATTATATTGAACGATCCTGAAATTAAGGAATATATATTCAGCGGAGCATTCAGGGACGAAAGTCTTGAACAGGTAATAAGAGCCATTAGTGCCTCTGCATCCCTTGATTACAAAATTACTGACCGGAATGTCCATATCCGGAAAACAGTCCATTAAAATACTGCTAACTATCAGATCCAAATAATTATGAAAATCATAATATCATTACTGGCTATCGGGATCCTGCAGACTTCTGCCTCATTGTACCCGCAGAATATATTATTACCTCAGGGCAGAACCCAATTCTCACTGAGGGAAGTTATCCGGATGGTTGAAAATCAAACTGAGCTGCGGTTCTTCTATAACGATTTGTTTACAAATATTGATCAGAATCTTACCCTGGCTTCCGGCGATATAAGCCTGGATTTTTTTCTCAATAATGTTCTCTCGGGACTGAACCTCTCCCATACATTTCTTGAAGATAATCTGGTGATAATTAGCCCTGAAGAGGCAGAACAGGAACTCGTGGTAAAAGGTGTTGTAAGGGATGCCGAGACCGGAGAATCGCTTGTTGGTGCTACTGTCCGGATTAAGGATACCACAACTGGCACCATTACTGATATTGATGGTAACTACTTTATCACAGTACCGGACACGGACGCAGTGATTGTTTTCTCTTTTGTGGGCTATAATGACCAGGAAATCGAAGTCGGAGGTCGCACAGAGATCAACCCTGAACTATCCCGAAGCATCGAAGCTCTGGATGAAATAGTGGTCATAGGCTATGGTACGGTCAGGAAAAGTGATCTAACAGGTTCCGTTGGAGTTGTTACATCAAGAGACCTGAACCGGATACCCGCTTCAAATTTCACACAGGCTTTGCAGGGCCGGATACCGGGAGTACTGGTATCCCAGACTGGATCTCCCGGGAGCAGCGCACAGGTGAGAGTAAGGGGTGTGGGCTCTATCACACAGAGCCCTAACCCCATATATGTAATTGACGGGATAATAACAGGAAGCCTAAATTCGGTAAACCCCGCAGACATTGAAAACATCCAGGTTTTAAAAGATGCTTCGGCAGCTGCCATTTACGGCGCAGATGGAGCGAATGGAGTTATTATAGTAACAACAAAGAGGGGGCAGTCAGGTCCCACCAGGGTAAATTATTCCAGCTACGCACGTATCAACCGTGTTCCCATGCAGCTTGATCTCATGAATGCTGACGAATATGCTGGTTTTTACAATAAAATTCAACAGGAACGGCATGAGAACGACAATCCAGGTACCGACTTTGTTCCCCAGACTGCCTATACCGATCAGTTCCGGCAATGGTATTACGGGGAAGACTGGCAGCAGGGGACCGACTGGCAGGAAAGAGTGACCAGATCAGCCTTTGCCCATAATCATAATCTCGGAATATCAGGAGGAAGTGAAGGCTCCAACTACATCATGTCAGTCAATTATACTGCCGAAGATGGAACGATACTGGCGTCTTCCGCCGAAAGGATCAATGTCAGGGCCAACTCCGATTTCAATCTGGGACGATTTGCCAGGGTAGGGGAATCAGTCAGCATAACAAGTACAAACTCCGAAACACCGAGTTCTCATGGGGGAAATATATGGGCAAATCCAATCATTGCCTCCCCGTTGATGCGTGTTAAAAATGTACACAACAAGGGAGGCTTCGAAGGCCCTCAGCAACCCTATTATTTTGTTAATCCCTATGATCCTGCCGACACAACCGCCACAAATACAGGAACCAACGAAAAAATTAACCCAGCCGGCCCCCTTGAACTGGGTGACCTGAGGAATTTCTATACAAACATCCTTGCCAGCGTATATCTTGAAATACAACCGGCAGAATGGCTGACTTACAGAGTTACCCCATCTGTCGATGCCAATTTTGCAAGACAAAAACATTGGTTACCATCTTTTGATTTGGGAATAAGAAGCAATGCCCAGGCAAACCTGGATGAGAATTTCAGTGAAAGCCGGAATCTTTCGCTTGAAAACCAGGTTACCTTCTCCGGTGAACTAGGACTTCATAACATAATTGCCACTGCTGTGCATCATGTAAGGAATAACCAGACAAATAATATTCAGGGTGTTGCTGCTGGGTTTCCATATGAAAACCTAAATACACTTAGCATGGGCGATTATAACGGACGGATCGTCTACGGGGCCTACATCCCCTTCCGTTCGGAATCCTATCTTGCCAGGCTGATCTACAATTATGACAGGAAATATCTGCTAACCGCAAGCCTTCGCCGGGATGGCAATTCACGCTTCGGTGAAGCATTCCGTTGGGGCACTTTCCCCTCGGTATCGGTTGCCTGGCAGGTTAACAGGGATTTTCTTCAGAATGTAGAGACAATATCTATGCTGAAGATGCGTGCAGGCTGGGGAAGGACCGGAAACTCCGCCATCGGCAATTTCCAGTATCAGTCGGTGATCTCTCCCTTCCAATTTTTCTCACCGGTTTTCGGTGCTGATCAGACTGTTGCCGAAGCACTTAATGTATTATATGGGTTCGGAAATCCCGGCATAAGATGGGAAGCAGCCGAAATGCTCAATTTCGGTGTAGACCTAAACCTTCTGGCCGACAGGATTCAGATGAGTGCGGAATACTATATAAAAAACCAGGACGACCTCCTGGTCAGGCGGCCACTGAGCGCTGCATATGGCAGGGAAGTGGGCGGAGGCGATCCGTGGGTAAACCTCGGAGAAATACAAAACAGAGGATTTGATATAACTGCTACCTACCGGAAATTTGAAGGAAATTTCAACTATATTCTCTCTGCGAATTTTACCTCGGTGATAAATGAAGTGAAATATCTCCCTGTCAATGAGATAATTTCCGGCAATAATCTCACCAGAAAAGGACATACCATAGGCAGCCTCTACGGTTATGTTGCAGAAAGGATCATTACCCCTGATGATTTTGACAATGACGGAAATTATATTCATGCGAGGCCTGCCACTGGCATCCCTGCACCTGGCGATCTTAAATTCAGGGACCTGAACAATGACGGGGTTATAAATGATCTTGACCGCACAATAATCGGAAAGGCCGTACCCGACTTTGTATACAGCTTCAATACCGAATTGATGTATAACCAGTGGGATTTATCGGTTTTTCTTTACGGAATGCATAATTTTCATTTATACAATCATCTGGAGGCACAGCTTTCGGGCTTCCAGGACCAGGACCAGCATCATAATAAATCCAGGGATTTTGCACTGAATTATTACAGAGCAGACCGGCCATCAGCGACACACATCCGTGCCGACCTAGACAACATCAATAAAAATGACCGTATCTCATCCTGGTATGTTGAAAATGCCGGATTCCTGAGAATAAAGGATATCCAGATTGGGTTTACCTTGCCCCGCAACTCCATGATTACCATTGGGCTTTCCAGGGCCAGAATATATTTAAGCGCTTCAAATCTTTATACACTAACAGGCTACAGCGGCCGCGACCCTGAGGCTCCGACAGTAAGCGGTCCCCTTAGCCCCGGTAATGATAGGGGGATCTATCCTCTGCCCCGCTCATTTTCAGCCGGCATCCAGATTGAATTATAACCAATATACAAAAAATGACTGCCATGTATAAGTCGATCGAAAAAATAATCTTAGTTGCAATTTTGTTTTTTCCTCTTTCATGTGCCAAGGATTATCTGGAGGTAGAAAACAAGAACCAGCTTACCGATGGTAATTTTTACCAGACACAAGAGGATTTCAGGATGGCCCTTAACAGCCTATACACCCCCCTGGCACACGGCGGTATGTTCGGTCGTCACTACTACCTGATGTTCGGCTCTTTTGAAGACAGGATACTATGGGAATCACCGGGGCTTGACCGCCTTGCCGTCAGTCCCTCCGAGACCCGGGTTAATTGGGCATGGCGGGATCTTTATATGGGTGTGTACCGCACAAACACCTTTATTAGGCAACTCAAATCCAAGCCTGAGGTAGAAGGCTTTTCCGATGAAATGCGGAGGAATTATATTGGCCAGGCCAGGGCGCTCCGTGCTGCCTATAATTTCTTTCTTGTAGTATTTTACAATGAACCCATTTTTTATGATGATCAAACGATTCCCCATGATCTCGACATTCCCCTCGGTAATGGCAAACCCGAACAATTCTGGGACTTGATAAAGGAAGACCTTTCATACGCCGCAGAAAATCTTCCGGCCTGGTATCCTGCAGAAGACCTTGGGCGTATCACATCGGGGGGCGCGGCAGCCATGCTGGGAAAAGCCATGCTCTTCAAGCATTATTATTTCCATGTCCGTACTGGCAGTAAAGATTCGGAACAAAGCATTGTTGAACTCAGGCTTGCACGTGAATCATTCGAATATATAATAAACTCAGGGGTTCACTATCTTATCCAGCCACAGGAACCAAAAACCCGCAATGATTACTTGTACGCCTATCTTTGCAATTTTTCCCATGTCGACCTTGTTGCAGGAAGCAACGTTTACCCATCTGAAAATAATGCCGAGTCTCTCTGGGAAATACAATACAGCGATACACGTGTCGGGGGTTTTTACATGCCGGGATATCTTACAAGTGGAACCCCACTGGGCCAACATCTCAGTCCCCACGGGCACAGCTGGAGAAACCAGGAAATTCATCCTGACCTCTGGGATGCATTTGAAACTGAAGGGGCCCCGGCTGGATTTGACAGGGACCCACGGTCATACGCCTCGGTTTATATTGACGGTGATACAATGGATTTCAGGCCGGATGCTTCCTATTACTCAAGGACATTCCGGAGCGGATTGAATTCACAGAGGATAGCAAGGGGGCGGGGACTGATACCCAGGGAGGACAATCCCTATCCTACACAGAGTTTCGGTCTGAAGAAATACTTTTTCCCCGTGTATGACGGGAAAGATGCTCCGATGAACGATCCGACAAACAGGAGGATCATCCGTTTCTCAGATGTCCTTCTAATGCATGCCGAAGTATGTTACTTGCTGGGAGAACCCGGTGCAGGACTTACTTCACTTAATGCAGTAAGGGAAAGAGCTGGAATGCCTGGCAGAACTGCTCTAACCAAAGAGGTAATTATCCATGAAAGGGATGTGGAGCTTTCGCAGGAAGGGCACAGGTGGTTCGACCTTATCCGGTGGAGTTTTGACCCGGAATGGGGAATTGATATGCAGCGTAAGCTTAGCCGACAGACCGGCCCAGACGGTGACGGGAGCTTCTTTATTAAAGGAAAACATGAATTCCTGCCAATTCCTCTCAGGGAAATAAACCTTAATGACGGCAAATTGGTACAGAATCCAGGATGGTAAAGGCGGGGATGAATTAGTTCTTCAAATACCGGCTGCATGCTGAATAAATTCATTGTGACCGGTTTATTCACAACCGGTTACCGGCACACCGGATTCAGTAATAACCCAATAACCGGTCAATCAGGTCCGTCCTCATTAATATGTTTTAATAGATAATAAAATTCTACGTACTGGAATTCGAATGCCCATATCAGGATCAGGTAAAATTCAGTTAGTCGTAATTTATCAGGAAACGGTTACCCGATTAAACAAAACGTCAATCGGGCGAATCCAGTATGGTAAATTTGGGAAATTCCTGAACATCCACCTGCCGGGATTTTTCAATGAGGATATTCTCCATTACCAGAATATCCATGTCTGTTCGCATAAAACAAATAAAAGCCTCTTCAGGAGTACAGACGATGGGCTCCCCCCTTACATTGAAGCTTGTATTGATCAGCACGGGATATCCGGTCAACTCACCGAAATGCTCTATCAGCCGGTGAAACCGCGGGTTGGTCTCCCGGTGAACGGTCTGGATCCTGGCCGAGTAATCAATATGGGTAACGGCAGGGATATCGGACCTCCGGTGATATAGCTTATCCATTAGGGGCAGGTTGCCGTATCCCTGCGGCAACTTTTCCTGCCTTGATTCATTAACCGGGCAAACGGTCAGCATATAAGGAGAGGGTTTCCCCGCAGTGAAATATTCACCGGCATATTCTGAAAGTACAGCCGGGGCAAAAGGCCGGAAACTTTCCCTGAATTTGATCTGAAGGTTAAGACGTTTCTGCATCTCCCTGTTCCGTGCGTCGGCCAGGATGCTCCGGTTGCCCAGGGCTCTTGGACCGAATTCCATCCTCCCCTGGAACCACCCCACAATCAGTCCGCCATCCATATAACGGGCCACTCTTTTACACAATAAATCA
>SKQJ01000309.1 GCA_007119075.1 Bacteroidales bacterium
ATTTCCCGGTAAAGGTCGACCGCCAGCGGAACATCGGTGTTTTTCAGTTCCCACGGCAATGCATCGGCCACAGGCTTGTTATAGTTGTCAGTCTGAAAATGAGATCCGTGGGATCTTACCCCAAGGGGTATTCCGGGATTGCCGTAATAGCGGTTAAGTCCGTCCAGTGCAGGAATTACATATTGCTCGGTCGACCATGACATTACAGCCAGCAGCTCGCATTCTCCACGGTTATGGAGATTATGAAGCATAACAACCGCCCCGAGGTCATCGGCGTCGCCGCCGTGGTCGGTATCGAAAATAATTTTTACCTGGCCAAATGAGAGAGGAAAAAAGATGAAAATTGCCAGTGCTGAAAGAATTCCTTTTCTAATCATTTTTATTGTTGTTTTTGGTATTCATCTGTTTTTGCCACTGCCGGATCGAGCGTCCCGGTTTGCGCAACCCATCGCAGGAGGGGAGGAGGAGCCGGAATCCCGGGCCTGCTTAAACACCCTGGGCAATGGGCAATAGCAGCATAGTTAAAATTTGTACTCCGTGATCTCGTCCAGACCGGGAGCCGAAGGCTGGGCACCCATGCGGGTGACTGATATCGCTGCCGCCCGCTGGGCGAAATCGATCGCCTGCCTCACCGTTTTGTTCCCCGAAAGGGCAGCAGCAAGCGCCCCGTTAAATACATCGCCTGCGGCTGTGGTATCTACCGCCTTTACCGTGTATCCCTGCATGACCCCCTGAAAGTCACTGTTGAGCAGGTAAACCCCCTTGCTGCCCAGGGTGATGATGACCGTCTCAATTCCCATATCATACAGCGCCCTTGCCATTTCCGGAATGGTTTCTTCATTTATCTCACGGGTGCCGGTGAGAAGGGCCGCCTCGGTTTCATTCGGGGTGATCACCGATACCATTTTGAGCAGCTCGGCCGTCAGTTTTGCGCCCGGTGCGGGGTTAAGAATCAGCGGGACATTTAGCTCAGAAGCCAGACGGGCCGTTGCAAGCACGGTTTCGAGGGGTATTTCAAGCTGGACAAGCACTGCTCCGGCTCCCTCAAAGGCATCTCTTGCCCTGGCAATATCTTCAGGCAGCAGGTGGCTGTTGGCGCCGGGCGCAACGGCAATGCTGTTTTCGCCGTCGGCAGCCACATTTATAAGGGCCACCCCGGAATGCAGTCCGGGCTTGACTTTTATATATGAGCTGTCAATTCCATCCTTCTTATAGTTTTCTATAGATTCTGTGCCGAAGGTATCGTCCGATACGCATGCAATAAATACTACGTCACCGCCGGCCCGGGCGGCGCCCACGGCCTGGTTGGCTCCCTTGCCCCCGGGAATGGTCAGCAATTCCGAGCCCATGACAGTTTCACCCGGTGCCGGTATATGGGGCACCTTTACCACCATGTCGGTGTTTGAGCTTCCGACTACAATTATTTTTTTATTCATTTCAGTTGATTTTTCCGTTTTTTATTGATTTTTTATGGAATTTTCGCAGTCATATCTAAAAACGCCTCCGATGATCTCCAAAATTCTCCTTAGCCCGTCGATGGGACCTCTGACCAGCCCGCGATTTTGGGATTTATAGTCATTCAGCCCGGGAAATTCCACCTTCTGAAGGGGGTATATACCAGACATTGTTTTCAAGGTCCACTCCGCCGCCCATCTTTTCCTGCACAGCCCTGTCCACAACGAAGAGCCCGGTTTTTGCCATATTATCAAATGTATCGATCCCCTCATTGGGAAAGTTGCGCCTGGTACGGTGGATATAGAATTGGTCGGCAAAGGTTCTTCCAAAAGCCTGCTCAATGCCCTCTTTCCCTGTCATGAACCCCAGCAGTCCGCCCCAGGTCGATGCGGGATTATCCGAATCCCAGCCCGCGAGTACTGCTATTTTGATGGTTTCCTTGATATCCCCCCCGCCGTAAAAAAGGCTTACCAGGCTGGCGGAAAAATTGATCCCCGCGGCAAAGCAGGCATTGCAGTACAATCCCCTGGAGGTCATATCATATCCGTCGGCCTCGTTGACCTGGTAGCGGACATAAACCGAATCCCTGGCAGCCTCCCAGGGTATTCCCGATTCATATTTTGCCCTTACAAAATCATACATGGCTGCCGAATAGGAGTCGCCGGGCAACCGGTCTCTTGCCTGCTCTGCCATATGGAAAATATTTTCCTTAAGGGTCAGGTCTTCATCTATATCGGATGCGAGGGAATGCATTATGACATAGAATTCCGAAATCCATGCTGCATTTTCCCTTGCTGTGGTGCGAATGGGAATGTATGCCATTTCAATGGCAATATCGGGCCTTGCCGGTGCAAACAGCCCGAATATCTCGGTGGTAAGCTGGGCATCGATCATCTCATAATCCGGGTTATTGTCGGGATGGCTCGTTTCAGGCGGCACCATCCCTTTTTGTTCCATCAGGCTGTATGCCTTCTGGTTGGAAACCCACAGGTAGTTCTCATAAACGCCGTCGGAGACTTCCCCGAAAGGGGTCCATTCCCTGTCCGAATAAATATGGCGAAGCCAGCCGTCACGGATCTGCTCGGGAGAGAGCACCGAGGTCTCGTTGGTGTATAAGAGGTACTGGTACATGTACTCGATATCGGTATCATCGTCGGCGCCCCATATCCCGCCTTCATCCTCGAAATAAAAATCGATCGTCGGAGAATGATCCGGCACGCCGCCCCATATGTTGGGCCGGGCAGCCGTGCCCCAGTCCTCGCGGGTATAGAAATCGCCCGTTTTGATATCGCCAATGTTCCCTATCTTATCCATTTCGGTTATCAGGCCGGTCCAGTTTGCAATACATTGCCCCAGCCAGAAGCCATACAATTTGTCATGATAGGTTTCCCGGCATACTGTCAGATCGGCCGGGCCGGGGGCATAGCGCCGGTATTCGATCCTGTCGCTGGCAGGAACTTCACCGGATCTTTCGGCAGCCGGGAGGGTACATGAACCGGAAAGAATCAGTATGAAACCCGTCAGACATACCAGTCTTAATACTGAATTTCTCTTCCTTTCGGAGGAAAACCCTGATAAAACCTCTTCAATAGTCTGCATTGATTTTTATCGTTAAATTATTTTCCATTTCAGATGAACCGCCGGTTACAACTCCGGCAAATCAGCCCGGTCGAGACACTGGCCGCCGGATCCGGTCACAGATAGCCGGATCCGGCCGCAGCAGCCTGATCAGGTCGCATCAGTACAGCCGGGCGGCAATTATCAGCGCGAGCCCGACGGCAAAAAACAGGAACATGGCCGTCAGCAAGCCAGTGACTCCTTTGGCGCCCTTAAATTCTTTCCAGATAAACACCCCCCAGAGGGCGGCCACCATGGTAGCTCCCTGGCCGAGGCCGTAAGAAATTGCAAAACCGGCCTGTTCGGCGGCAATAATATTGACGGTGAAGCCCAGGCTCCAGATCGCTCCCCCCAGTATCCCGATAGAATGCAGTTTTGCGTCGCCCGACTTCAGGTAATCCCGGTAAGTGACTCTTTCCCCCGCAAGGGGCTTATACATGAAAATGGAATTCCAGAGGAAATTTGAGGCCAGCAGTCCGACGGCAAAAACTACCGAAGCGGTATACGGTGTCAGCCTTCCTGCTTCGGGATTCACAAAATCGCTTACCATGGAGGCTGCCACGAAACGGTAGAAAAAGCCCATCAGCAGTCCGGCGAAAAGCGAAACCAGGATCCCCTTTGTCGGGGATTCGGTCTGGCCGGGGAGCTTTTTATAGGCCATGGCATCGAGCACGATGGCAACGACAACAAAAGCAACGCCGATAAAAAGCAGCACGGGATTGCCAAGGGGCGTGGCAATATAATTGACGATCACTCCCAGGGCAAGGGCCAGCCCGATCCCGATAGGGAAAGCCACCGCCATTCCCGCTATTGCAATGGCGGCAACAAGCAGCAGGTTGGCAATGTTAAATACCACACCGCCCAAAAAAGCCGATCCCAGCGCAGAGAATTCCGCCTGGGAAAGGTCGGCCACAAAACTGCGGCCCTCGGTGCCTATACTGCCGACAGTAAAGGCCATGAGCAATGAAAGAAGGAGAACCCCTATGGCGTAATCCCAGTAGAAAAGCTGGAAGGGCCATTTTTTTGTGGCAAGTTTCTGGGTATTTGCCCATGATCCCCAGCAAAGCATGGTGATGAAGGCAAGAAAAACTGCCACGGCGTAAGAATGTACTACAAACATAAATTCAGGTTTTAGGTGGGTTAATGATGGTTTATATTCCTGGTTTATTAATGGTTAAACTGGTTTGGTTCCGGCTGCACTGACCCGGGAAGATGCAGCGGCGGGCCTGCCGACTGAATTCCTTATGATCAGGGCAGGCTTCAGCATGATGCCGGTTTTGGCGCCGGATGACTTGTTCTTTATCAGATCAAGCAATACATCGACTGCCATCCCTGCAATTTTTTCCCTGGGCTGTTCCACGGTTGTCATCGGGCTTGCAAGAAACTCAAACCAGGGCTGGTCGTCGAATGAAACAACCGACACGTCGGCCGGAATGTGCAGGCCGTACTCGTTGAGAGCCCTCAAAACCCCCAGGGCGATCAGGTTGCTGAAAGCAAAAATTGCCGTCGGGGGATTATCCCTGTTCATCAGCATCCGGGTGGAGGCATACCCGTTTTCGATTCCGAAATCATCCCCGGTAATCAGGCTCTCGTCGACCGGCAGACCGTGGCTTTTGAGGGCATCTGTGTAACCGTTCACCCTGTCGGTGTTTATGGAAATTCCCTTAAGGCCCTGTATGCATGCAATGGTTCTGTGCCCGGCCGATATCAGGTGCTCTACCGCATCCCTGGCACCCTGGTAATTATCGGCAGTAATGAAAGGAATTGAGCCTCCGGGCATGTACCGGTCGATAATTACCACAGGTATGCCTTTTTTCCCGCATTCCCGGATATGATCGAATTTCTTTCCCACGGGTGCCAGGATTATTCCGTCGACCCTGCGGCTGCCCAGCAGTTGGAGCAGCTCTTTTTCGGTTTGCATGTCATCCATGCTGTCGCAAAGAATAATTGAATAACCCTGCCGGCGTGATTCAAGCTCAATGGTCCTTGCCATGGAAGCGAAGAAAGGGTTGGAAATGTCGGGAATTATCAGCCCCAGTGTTTCTGTTTTTTCCAGGCGGAGCCCCCGGGCGATGCTGTTCGGGAAATAATTGAACTCCCGGGCTGCATTCATTACTTTATCGCTTGTTGCCGGACTGATCCTGTAGAGGGAAGCTTTTCCGTTGAGCACGCGTGAAACGGTAGTTACCGATATTCCGAGGACGGCAGCAAGATCCTTAATGTTTTTAACCTTCACATCCGGTTTCCGCATCGTTGCAGTGGGTTCAGTGTTATAAGGGTACGGGTGTTATTGCCATGTGTTTTTATGACACATAAGCAAATACAAATATCTGTTTTTTTTTGATCTGCACAAACGATTGTGCAAAAAAATGCTTTCGATCCTTTAAATGAAAGCTTTAGAATTTATTTGGATTAAACTTCAGGATCAAGCCTTGGATGTACGATCCGGGTTCGGTCCAAGGATTCACGTCACGGCTCCCTGTTGGGTTCAAGCCCCGGATTCATGTTCCGGGTTCATATCCTTTCACATCCTGGGTTTCAGTCCCGGGGTTCACGTTAGGATTCTTTAACAGGTTTAATTGGGTGCCCCCCTTAAAAAAGGGTATTTTTGTTACAGGACAGGTGGTATGCCGCGCAGACTTGGTGCGAAAATGGAGAAAAGGTAATCGTACCAAATAACAAGACCACTAATGATTAAGAGCATCTAATAAGGAGCATCTGTTAAGGCAGCTTTTAAGGCATCTAATAAGGACTATCTAATAAGGAGCACCAGTAAAACAAGGCACATCAGTCAGGAAAGCGTGGAAAGGCCTTGGAAAACAGCCGGCCGGTGAGTTTTTAATTAATAACAAAAAATTTTGGATATGGGACAGGGAAAAAAGGTAGTTTTTGGAGGGCTGTTGATTGTGTCTGTTGTATTGCTGGCTTTTTTAGTGATACCGGGGAGCTCTTATGACGGAGAGGCCGCGTACGAGGTTCAAAAGGGAGAATTTGAGATCCTGGTGCTGGTGACAGGCGAGCTTGAAGCTGAAAACAGTACCCCTATTGAAGGTCCTTCCGCATTGCAGAGCCGGAACATCAGGCTGAGAGGAGTTCCTATACAAGATCTTGTTCCCGAGGGGACAATAGTGGAAGAGGGCGACTGGGTAGCGACTCTTGACCGTACGGAAGCCGAGCTTTCGCTCAGCGAGCTCGAAGAGAGAATGCTGACCGAAGAAGCACGGTACAATTCGGCAATGCTTGACACCACCATTCAGATGAGCAATCTGAGGGACGACCTGATCAACCTGGAGCATTCGGTAGAAGAGATGAGGCTGGTCCTTGAGCAGTCGGCCTACGAGCCACCGGCAACAATACGGCAGGCTGAAATAGATCTTGAAAGAGCAAAGAGGAACCTGCGGCAAGCCAGGGAAAACTACTCGGTCCACCGGGAGGATGCAGTACAGATGGTCAGGGAAGCCCAGCTTGAATACGAAAGACGTGTCAGAAGGTACCATGCACTGAATAATGTCATGGATGAATTTCACATCACCGCTCCCAGGTCCGGAATGATCATTTACCATCGCGAATGGAACGGGGAAAAGAGAACAGTCGGATCAACCATTCATTCACGAGATCTTACCGTGGCAGTGATTCCCGAACTTGCTTCCCTGGTATCCCGGACCTATGTCAATGAAATAGATATCGACATGGTTGCCGTAGGGCAGCCGGTGCGCATCGGAGTCGATGCATTCCCCGAAAGGGAATATCCCGGAACGGTCATCGAAGTTTCCAATGTCGGCCAGGATCTGCCGAATACCGATGCAAAAGTATTCGAGGTAATGATCATGGTTGACCGGATCGACAACGTCCTCCGCCCGGCCATGACCTCAAGCAATGCAATAGTTACAGGCCGGTTCGACGATGTTCATTATGTGCCGCTTGCCGCTGTCCACGAGGCCGGAGGCGTTCCCTACGTTTACAGGAATAACGGTACCCGGCAAATTGTTGTTACGGGCTCGTCCAATGACAATTTTATCATTATAGAACAGGGGCTTGAAGAGGGCGACCTGGTCTACCTTGAAGCACCTGAAGATGGTGATACCTTTGAGTTCACCGGAAACGAACTTGTTGCCGGGAATTAAGCCGCAAGGCAATTTCACCTTCCTTTTTAAAAATTAATGTTTCGCAGTTTTCACGGAAACATCTTCAGGACCGCTTTCTGATTCCGGAGGGCGGTTTTTTTTGTGCCAGGCATATTGGCTTGGTTAAATATTATATATTTGAAACCTTTCAGGCCGGATAATTGTATGAGTTTATAATGTAATGCTGTTCGGAATTATACTTAATTTACAGGTTTTAAAAATGAAGCATCTGGTCATTATCTTTCTTCTTGTATCAATACCACTGCACACCCATTCACAGGGAACCAGGCCACAAAACGTTTACCGGGTTACAGTCACCAGCCGGTATGTGCTGGAAGGCTTTGAACGGACCAGCCGGTTTTTCGCGGTAAACCAGGAGATTTATGATTCACTCGGTCGTCTTCATACGGAAATAGATTTTGACTGGGAAACACGATACCCAAATAACTACCGGTGGCATTACTTTGATAGTTTGCTGAAGGTGCGAACCGAATATTATACAGACGAGATGCTTGACCGAAGGGTCGTGCTCGAATACACTTCCGACACCCTTGTTGCCAGGGAACTGCACTACCGCCCCGTGAACGGCGATACGATACTGACCAGGACTATTGACTATTCATATAATTCAGGTGGATTGCCCCTGCAGAAGGAAGCATTGAGCGACAGGGGGCGAAGACTTTACCGCAGCAGGATACAGTATGATGACCGGGGGACTGAGGTCAGGCGCAGGGTAAATACAGGAAGGGGCGTTCCGGATGACCAGATCAGAAGGCTTGACAGGGAGACTGAATATGACAGCGCGGGATTGCTTGTTTCCGAAAAGGTCAGCTTAAGAATGACTGATCGCAGCCGCAGGGTGTATTCAAGAAATTACAATTATGATGACAACGGCAACATGACCGGAATGACCGAGTTTGATGACAAGGGAAACCAGCTCAGGCGCACGGAATACGTCTGGCAGTCCGGCCGAAACCGTTTACAACGGATCATAACCTACGATGCCGGCGATAACATGGAAATGTACCTGGCCAAACGTTACGAAATATACCGCACGAGTGACCGCCGTCACAGGGTTATCGATTACTGAACCGGCCGCCCGCCCATCTGATTATTACTTTTTCAGCCCGACCGGAAGCAATATCGGTAAGGCACTCCCCCATGAATTCCGGTCACTATAGATTCAGGTGGATCACGCTGCTGATATCCTTTTACCCTGGCATCAGTCGACCCCGTAACTCCAGCAACCCTGTATAGCAGGACTGCATGCTCTTTTACCCGCCGGATTAAAAATTTCAGTTGTTTTGGCCCTTTAT
Organism: Bacteroidales bacterium; assembly: GCA_007119075.1. Classification (GTDB taxonomy): domain Bacteria; phylum Bacteroidota; class Bacteroidia; order Bacteroidales; family PUMT01; genus PXAP01. The sequence goes on from SKQJ01000309.1 coordinate 8,513, forward strand.
CAGCATAAATCAATAGTTCGTCAATTTACCGGCAGAATTGATCCAATTACCTTCCGCTTTGCGAAACCTTTATTTCATTCCTTCGTTACAGGAAAAAGCCGGAATTA
>SKQJ01000247.1 GCA_007119075.1 Bacteroidales bacterium
ATGTCATTGTCGCGTGCAAGGAACTGTATATTGAAAGGACCCGAAATATTCAGTTCCCCGGCAATCTGTTTCGATATTTTCTTGATCCTCCGGATTGTTTCCAGGTAGAGCTTCTGGGGAGGAAAGACTATGGTGGCATCGCCCGAATGAACTCCTGCAAATTCAACGTGCTCGGATATGGCATAGACTATAACCTCTCCATTCCTGGCAACGGCGTCAAATTCAATTTCCTTTGCGTTTTCAATGAACTCCGAGACAACCACCGGATATTGCCTGGAAACGTTTGCCGCCAGATCGAGGAAGTGGTCAAGTTCATCGGCATTCGAAACCACGTTCATTGCGGCACCCGAAAGAACATATGAAGGTCTTACCAGGACAGGATACCCTACCTCCCTGGTAAATTTTTGGATATCCTTAACGGTAGTAAGCTCTTTCCATTTCGGCTGATCGATACCCAGCGAATCGAGCATCAGCGAAAATTTGTAACGGTCTTCCGCCTGGTCGATTGACTGCGGAGTGGTTCCCAGAATATTTACGCCGCCGCTGTGCAGCCTCATGGCAAGGTTATTCGGAATTTGTCCCCCGGTTGAAACTATTACCCCCCTGGGCGATTCAAGCTCGATCACGTCCATAACCCTTTCATAGGTAAGTTCATCGAAATACAGGGCATCGCATACGTCGTAATCGGTGCTTACGGTTTCCGGATTATAGTTGATCATTATTGAACGCAGCCCGTTTTTCCTGATGGTTTCTATGGCATTCACGCTGCACCAGTCAAATTCCACGCTGCTTCCGATCCTGTAGGCGCCCGAGCCGAGAACAACAACCGATTCCTTCCCGTCTTTATCGACATGATCATGTTCGCTTCCGTGGTAGGTAAGGTACAGGTAATTTGTCTGAGCAGGGAATTCGGCGGCAAGGGTGTCAATCTGTTTGATATAGGGCACAATACCCGCTTTCTTCCTGTATTCCCGGACTCTGACCGAGGCAGCAGTGAGATCGGCCTCCTTGCCCCTGCAAAGCACCCGTGCTATCTGGAAGTCGGAGAATCCCGCTTTTTTGGCTTCCATGAGAAGGTCATGGGGAAGGTCATCAATTTTGCCATAGGGCGAAAGTCTGAAATGAATATCGGCGATGTTTTTAAGCTTATAAAGGAACCACCTGTCGATCCTGGTGAGTTCATGGATCTCATCGACGGTGAAATTATGCCTCAGGGCCATGGATATTACAAATATCCGCATATCGGTCGGGTTCGACAAAAGATCTTCTATCTCGCTCCTTATATCGGTCTCCAGTTCCCGGTTTTCAACAAAACCATGCATTCCCTGGCCTATCATGCGCAGCCCTTTTTGAATCGCCTCTTCGAAATTGCGGCCTATGGCCATCACTTCCCCAACGCTTTTCATGCTGCTGCCAATCTCTTTGGACACCCCCTTGAATTTGCCAAGGTCCCACCTGGGTATCTTAACCACCACATAATCCAGTGCCGGCTCAAAAAAGGCGGGGGTGGTCCGGGTAACCGCATTTTTCAATTCATGAAGTCCGTATCCCAGCGAAAGTTTTGCTGCAACGAAAGCCAAAGGGTAGCCGGTGGCTTTGGAAGCAAGGGCACTGGAGCGGGAAAGGCGGGCATTGACTTCGATTACCCTGTAATCTTCCGATTTGGGATCCAGGGCATACTGAACATTGCACTCGCCGATAATTCCAATGTGCCTGACAATCTTTATTGCTATCTCCCTCAGCAGATGATATTCACTGTTGTTAAGGGTCTGGGAAGGCGCCACCACAATGCTTTCACCGGTATGGATGCCAAGAGGATCAAAATTCTCCATGTTGCAGACGGTGATGCAATTATCATACTGATCCCGTACAACCTCGTATTCGATTTCTTTCCAGCCTTTGAGGGATTTTTCGACAAGTATCTGGGGTGAATGGGCAAAAGCCTTTGTAGCCAGTGATTCGAGTTCCTCGGGATTATCGCAGAAACCGCTTCCCTGTCCGCCAAGAGCATATCCGGCCCTTATAATAACCGGGTAGCCTAGTTTTTCTGCAGCCTTTCCGGCATCCTTTAAATTTGTAACGGCGGTGCTGCTGATCGATTTAACATCAATTTCATTCAGCTTGTGAACAAACAGCTCCCTGTCCTCGGTATTCATTATGGCCTCTACCGGAGTTCCGAGGACCCGGACTTTATGCTTTTTAAATACTCCGGATTTAAACAGGGCAACGCCGCAATTCAATGCTGTCTGGCCTCCGAAGGCCAGAAGAACTCCCTGGGGTTTCTCCTTTTTGATTACTTTTTCAACGAAAAACGGTGTTACCGGAAGAAAATAAATTTCATCGGCAATGCCTTCCGATGTCTGCACCGTTGCAATATTGGGATTGATCAGGACGGTCTTTATGCCCTCCTCCTTCAGGGCTTTAAGCGCCTGGGAGCCGGAATAGTCGAACTCGCCTGCTTCGCCGATTTTAAGAGCGCCTGAACCGATTACTAGCACTTTTTTTATTTTGCCGTGGACTTTCATGCGGGTTTCATTAAGGTTATATGTTTGCAGTTATATTTATCAGTGAGAGTTATTTCAGGATTCACAAACTCTCCGGGCCATTTCCCGCCCGTTCGGTCGTAACCGGATCATGCTTTTTAGCAGACTGTTGCGCATCAGCAGACTATTTGCTGCTTTTTTTAATGTTTTCAATGAAATCATCAAAAAGGAAATCAGTGTCAGTCGGACCACTGGAGGCCTCGGGATGGAACTGAGTGGAAAAAAACGGTTTGGTCCTGTGCCGCAGTCCTTCGTTTGTCTGATCATTCAGGTTCACGAAAAGCTCTTCCCATTCATCACCCAGGGCAGATGCATCCGCAACGAACCCATGGTTCTGTGATGTTATAAAACAGCGGTTGGTACCTTTCATCAGTACGGGCTGATTGTGGCTCCTGTGGCCGTATGGAAGTTTATGGGTAGTTCCGCCGGCAGCCAGGGTGATAAGCTGGTTGCCCATGCAAATGCCGAAAATGGGTTTGTCCCTTTTCAGGGCGACTGACAGGTATTCTATGGTGGGAGTCAGCATTGCGGGATCTCCGGGGCCGTTAGTTATGAAGAGACCGTCATATTCCATGTCAAGATAGTTATAGTCCCAGGGGACCCTGATCACGGTAGCATCCCTGAAAACCAGTCTTTTGATTATGTTCGACTTTACACCGCAATCGACCAGGACGATCCTGTACCTGCCGCTGCCATATGTGATTATTTCTTTGGTGCTGACTTTCTCGACCATATTGAGCTTATCGGACTCGATAAATTCCGTGTCTGCATTATTGAAGATCATTTTGGCCGACATAACGCCATTTTCCCTGAGGTGAATCGTAAGGGCCCTGGTGTCGATCCCTGAAATGGCTGGAATTTTGTTCTCAATCAGCCATCCGGACAGGGTTTTCCATGAATTCCAGTGACTGCTTTCCCTGGAGTATTCGGATATCACAAGGCCTTTGACGTGAATGTTTTCGGATTCGAAAAATTGTCTCAATCCGCCTTCCTCATGCATTGGGGGCACCCCGTAATTACCGATCAGCGGGTAAGTCAGGACAAGTATCTGGCCCTTATACGAGGGATCGGTGAGGCTTTCAGGATAACCCGACATCGCGGTATTAAAGACAATTTCTCCTGAAATGCTTTCGCGGTAGCCGAATGAATGTCCGGTGAAGGTGGTGCCGTCCTGCAGGATAAGTTGAATGGGCTGGCTTGCTTCGCCTGGGGGGGCGGGGGTGATGAATGGTTTCCCGGTCATTTGCGTGATTTATTTATATGTTATATAACACAAATAAAATTGTATGATCCGGGGTTCAAAAGTAATATTTTATTTTGGCATTTTTTGGCTTGTTAATAAAAATATGAGAATTAAGCTTCTCTGGTGCCATGGGTGATTTGCGGGAAATGCCTGAAGCAGGGTTTGGACGGTCAGGATAGCAAATCAGGGAAGGATGACATTTAATGTAAGTCAATTCCGTAATCCGCAGCGGTTAAAGGGATCTTATTCTTCTGCCTCCTCCAGGCCTCTTTGAAGGGCCGCCATCTTAATAGCGGAAATTGCAGCCTCTTCTCCCTTGTTGCCATGTTTGCCGCCGGCGCGGTCTCTGGCCTGTTCCAGATCGAGGGTGGTCAATACGCCAAATATAAAAGGCATATTGTAATTCATGTTCAGATCGGTTATCCCATAGGTAACGCTCCGGCAAATGTAATCGAAATGAGGGGTCTCGCCCTGGATGACGCATCCGATACAGATAACCGCATCCAGATCCCCGTTTTCTGCCATAAGCTGTCCGCCCAGGGTAAGTTCAAAACTGCCCGGAACATATTTCACTATAATATTCTCTTCTTTTGCCCCGGCCGATAACAGGGTTTTAACTGCAGCATCAAGCAGGGCTCCGGTAATCTCAGGATTCCATTCGGCCACTACAATGCCGAACATCATGTCAGAGGCGGAGGGAATTTCGCCCGGCCGGAAATCAGACATGCCTTTTAAACCGGTTCCCATTTTCTTAAAAAGTTTTCTTGTTATAAATACTGATCCGGTTCCCGTGATCAGTTATCCAGTTCCATCTCAACACGGGCAATGAATTTTTCAATCTGTCTGCCTTCAGTGCTTTCTGGATAATTGTCCCTTATATTTTCGTATGCCTCGAGTGCCCGGCTGTAATTTCCCAGGTTTTCGTATACCCGGCCGGCTTTCATCCAGTATATGGGCGATGTAAATTCATTCGGCCTCCTTCTTGCTGCGCGGGTATAATAGCTGGCCGCATTTTCCAGGTCGCCCAGCTCAACATATGCATCTCCGATTGCTCCGTATGCTATCGCTGAAGCCATCCTGTCCCTTGAATCAAACCGGGTAAGGTGATCGATGGCGTCCTGGTACTGACCGAGCCTGAGATAGGATATCCCCGCGTAATACCGGGCAAGGTTTGCGGTATTGGTTACGCTGTACTCGTCAATAATATCGGCAAAGCCGGGGTAATTGCCGTCACCGTAAAGGGCGAGGCGGAATGAGTCACGCTCGAAATATCTTTCAGCTATATATATCTGTGACCTTGCTTCGGCCTCCATTGGTGCCACGTATAAATTCCTGTACCCGAGATATCCGAGAACGACTATCACGATGGCAGCTACTATTATGGTAAGGCTCCTCTGGTTTTCCTCTATATAATTTTCGGTTTTGCTGAGAAGGTTTTCCACTCCTTCTATTTGCTCCTCAGCTCCGGATTTTTTCTTTTTTGACATTTTTATAAGTACTTTGATTCCTGAATATACCGGCGGCAATTAAGCAATTTCTGTCCGGTCGTAAATTTCCGGCAAATATACATGAAATTTTTAATCAAATTAAAATTCCGTCAGTGATCAATTAATTTCCGCCGGCGACACTGTTTTATAGACTCTAATTCCATACTTTTACAAGCTTAAACTATATAACAGATTATAACAATTTTCAGTATGCATCTGAGCTCGCTTTCACTGGTTAATTTTAAAAATCTGGACCAGGCCGCGTACGATTTTCACCCCCGGATTAATTGCTTCGCCGGCAATAACGGCGTTGGAAAGACCAATCTGCTTGATGCTATTCACTATTTGTCCCTCTGCAAAAGTTTTTTCAATTCCATAGACACCCAGAATATTCGCTACGAGGAAGACTTTTTTGTCATACAGGGGAATTATATCCGCAACGGAGAAGAGGAAAATATTTATTGCGGTGTAAAGCGTAACGCCAAAAAACAATTCAGGAGAAATAAAAAAGACTACCAGAAATTAAGCGATCATATCGGATTTATTCCTGTCGTCATGGTATCTCCCGGAGACAGCGTCCTGATAACAGGCGGGAGCGAGGAAAGAAGAAGATTCATGAACAGTGTGATCTCCCAGTACGACAAGCAGTACCTGGAAGACATGATAGCTTACAATCATGCCCTTGCCCAGAGGAACGTTCTTCTCAAGGATTTTTCCAGGAAAAGATATTTTGACCGTGATTCGCTCGATATATGGACCGAGCAGATGATAGTCCCCGGTGAAAGGATATTTCAAAAACGAAAATCATTCATAGACAAGGTATTGCCTGTGTTCAGGCATTACCAGCAGTTTGTTTCCCTTGGCAGGGAAGAGGTAGGCATGGCTTATGAATCACAGCTTGAAGGGGCCGGCTTCATGACCCTTCTGGAAAATGCCGTTGAAAGAGACAAAATGCTGCAATACAGCAGCTGTGGAATACATAAGGATGAGCTGGTTTTGACCCTGGGAGATTATCCGATCAAAAAGGGAGGTTCGCAGGGGCAACAGAAGACCTACCTGATCGCGCTGAAGCTTGCCCAGCTTGATTTCATAAGCAAGCTGAACGGTTTTCATCCGATTCTTTTGCTTGATGATATATTTGATAAGCTGGATGAAAACAGGGTAGAACAGATAATCAAACTGGTGTCGGAAAATAATTTCGGGCAGATTTTCATTACCGATACAAGTCGCACCAGGGTAGAGGGCATATTGAACAAAACAGGCATTGGATTTTCAATCTTTGACCTATGAGAAAAAGCAATTCACAAAAAATCGGTGAAGTTATTGGCGATTACCTCAGGGAGCTGAAAATAGAAAGGAAGATCCTTGAAGCCCGGCTGGTCAATGCCTGGCCGTCGATTGCAGGGCCGACCATTGCGCGGCAGACTGAAAAGGTCTACATTCGCGGCACCGTTTATTATGTGCATGTCAAATCCCCGGTTTTGAGAAATGAGCTTTCCTACATGAAAACCAGGATCATGGAGGTGCTGAATGAGCAAGCCGGTCAAAAATTCATAACCGGTATTGTGCTCAGGTAATTGCATGATTGTCCCCGCAGGCCGGTGAAAAAACTTGTCCCTTAATTATATTTTGGTTAAATTCATATTCCCTGATTATCTGAAAAAATAGTCCCGGAATTGATGTTTAAACTTAAAATATAATGCCATGGCAAAGAATAAAATCCAGGAATTGCTCGGTGACAAAGCTGATTATTTGTTAAACCATAAGAGTAAAACAATAGAAAAGGACAAACTGCATTTACCCGGACCGGATTTCATGGAAAGGGTCATGCTCAGTTCAAACAGAACTCCCAGGGTATTGCGCAGCCTGCAGCAGCTCTTCAATCACGGCCGGCTTGCCGGCACCGGTTATCTTTCAGTTCTTCCGGTGGATCAGGGCATTGAGCACTCAGCAGGAGCTTCCTTTGCCCCGAACCCCGATTATTTCGATCCGGAGAACATTGTGAAGCTTGCCATAGAAGGCGGCACCAATGCTGTAGCCTCAACTTTCGGAGTGCTCGCATCGGTATCCCGGAAATATGCGCACCGCATCCCTTTCATAGTGAAGCTTAACCACAATGAATTGCTTACCTATCCCAACAAGTACGACCAGATTATGTTCGGCTCCGTCGAAGAGGCCTGGAACCTGGGTGCGGTTGCCGTGGGCGCCACCATATATTTCGGGTCGGAGGAATCATCGCGGCAGATAATCGAGGTTTCGGAGGCTTTTGAGACGGCCCATTCCCTGGGCATGGCAACGGTGCTCTGGTGCTATACCCGAAACAACGCATTCAAAGTCGGGGAGAAGGATTATCATAATGCTGCCGACCTGACCTCCCAGGCAAACCACCTGGGCGTCACTATCCAGGCTGATATCATAAAGCAAAAAATGCCCGAGTCTAACGGCGGTTACAAAGCCCTCAAATTCGGCAAGACCCACGACAGGGTATATTCGGAACTGACAAGCGACCATCCGGTCGATCTGTGCCGGTACCAGGTAGCAAATTGTTACATGGGGCGCATGGGCCTCATCAATTCCGGCGGAGCTTCACTGGGTGAATCCGACCTTGAAGAAGCGGTTGCTACGGCCGTTATCAACAAGAGGGCAGGAGGCACCGGACTGATATCGGGAAGGAAAGCATTCCAGAGGCCGATGAAGGAGGGTGCCGGGTTGCTTCAGCTAATTCAGGATGTTTACCTTGACGATGAAATAACAGTTGCCTGAAAAGCGTCCCAGCTTTCCATACACGGCGAATCATCATACCCCGGGCCACTTCACCCGTCCCGTGCCCGGTGAACATTTCCTGCATTCCGGGAAACCATCCAGTTGCCCCGGCGGGAACTTTCCATATGTCTTTCTGAGGCCCAGCCCCTTCCCGGCTATTGTAAAAATGATTATATTGCCGGCGGTCTTCCGTTGTGAGCCGTCTGCTTACCAGGGGAGGGAATCCTTTAATTCTCATATCATGCAGAAAAAATCTCTTCTCTTCATCGCCTGCTCCATACTATTTCTGGTTTCCTGCGACGAGCCGGAGACGGGTTTTTTATCATCCCTGGATCCCGGCAGCTATGACTCCACATGGTGGAACCGTGAGCCTATCAGGCTTATACAGACCAATCTTCCCGAAAACAGGGCATTAATGGATATCGATGCCTACGTGAAGTCAATATCCGATGCGTCTGCAAATGCGGTATTGCTCAACGTGGGCGGCATAGTGGCAAATTATCCCACCAGGCTCGGAAATCATTACAAAAACCCGTTCATGAAA
>SKQJ01000364.1 GCA_007119075.1 Bacteroidales bacterium
AGTTCTCATATAGTTGACAAAATAATCGACGACTTCAAGAGCGGCAGGGAAAACCGTGCCCCTTTCTGGATACAGATGGGCGGAAAATTCATCCATATTGAATATTTTGCCCTTCGCAATGGAAAGGGGGAATATCTCGGAACCCTTGAAGTGTCGCATGATATAAACCGGTACAGGGGACTCGAAGGCGAACAGAGGATATTGTCATACACCAAAAAAGTATAATTATGAGCAGTCGGCTCGTCATAACACCGAAAACAAAGGTGCTCCAGCTTATAGAGGCTTATCCGGAGCTCGAAGAGGTACTCGTCAGCTACGTTCCTGAATTCAGGAAGCTCCGGAATCCGGTCCTGAGAAATACCGTGGCAAGGGTTGCAACCCTGCAACAGGCTGCCTCGATTGCCAATATCAAGGTTGAGGACCTTATCAACCGGTTGCGAAGGGAGGCAGGCCAGGAAGATATTGCAGGTATTGCCCCGGAAACGGAATATAATACCAAAAAACCCGGATGGTTCTCCGATGAGCTTATTGCCGGCGGACTCGATGCCGGCATTATGCTTGAGGCGGGCGAGCACCCGGTCAGCCAGGTCATAGCCGATCTGAATGCAATGCCGCCGGGAAAAATATATGAGCTGAAGGCTCCTTTTCTGCCGGCCCCTCTTATCGACAAGGCTTCGAGTCTCGGAGCCGCCCACTGGGTAAAAAAGGTGGACGAGGACAAATATATTATCTATTTCTACAAGGACTGATGCTTAAAAAGAGACTGACCTGCCTGTACAACCCTGAAAGGTTCCAGGGATGGGGGAAAAAGCGGAAATATTTTGAAGGCTGGTATTATAAGTTCCTTAACAGGGATGAGACCAAAGCCTTCGCCGTTATCCCCGGGATTGCAATGGATGGGGCAGGCAACAGGCATTCCTTCGTGCAGATACTTGACGGCAAAAGGAAAACATCGGAGTATCATAAGTTTGACTTTGAAAGCTTCACTGCATCGGCCGACCGGTTTTTGGTGTCGATCGGCAACAACCGGTTTTCGGAAAATTCGCTTTCGCTCGACCTTCCCGGATTTGCCGGGAAGCTGTTTTTCTCCGGAAATGTGCCCTGGCCAAAATCCTGGAGATCACCCGGTATTATGGGGCCCTATTCATTCGTGCCCTTCATGGAGTGTTATCATGGAATAATCAGCATGGATCATGCGGTCGGGGGCAGTCTCCAATGCGAAGGGGAAGAAATTGATTTTGCCGGAGGCAGGGGATATATTGAAAAGGACTGGGGGACTTCATTTCCGAAGGGCTATATCTGGCTTCAGTCGAACCATTTTAACGATCCCGGCATCTCCCTGAAAATATCGGTTGCAAAAATCCCGTGGCTCAGAAGCTCGTTTGTCGGTTTTATTGCGGGGATATGGACGGGGGACAGGCTGATCTCCTTTGCCACCTATAACGGATCGGTTCTTGACAGGGTGGCGGCGGACCGGGAAAAGGTCGTCATTGTTGCAAGCAACAAAAATTATATCCTTGAGATAAGTGCCTTGCGCGATCACGCGGTTTCGCTGGCATCTCCCATCGGGGGACTCATGGAAGGCAGGATAGGGGAAACTATGTCGTCCCGGGTAGAGGTAAATCTCAGGGACCGCAAAGGGGGAAATACCCTTTTTGCCGGCACCGGCAGGAATTGCTCCCTGGAAGTGGCCGGGAAAGTTGAAGAGATCCTTGTCGGATGAATTCGATGCTCCCGCGTGAATTATGGCGATTTCAGCTCAGGAAACTACAGTTTCCAGCCTTCCCTGTATTCATAATGAAGATACTTGTCGGCTTCGGGCAGCCCGGGGAAGCTTAATTTTTCGGGATCGAAATCCAGGGTCTGATAACTCAGTTTTTCCCTGAGTTCCGGCCGAAGGGCAATATTGCCAAGCAACACCGTTTCGGTGAGCGGGCCGGCCCAGTCGAAGCTCGATCCCGCCGGTTCGCCACCCTTGCAGGCCTGAATCCATTCCTCGCGGTGACCCGGGGATGATGGTATGCCGGGCTCCGGCCTTTCATACGATTCATGCAATGATTCGGGAAAAAGCCGGTTTCCGAGAATCATCCCTTTTGAGCCAATATATAATGTGCCTCCTGCACCCAGCTGAACGCCTTTGCCGATGCCGGCGGGCCGGGGTGGGCGGATTCCCCCGTCATACCATATAAGCCTTACGGGCGGCATATCTTCGCGCGCGGGAAAATCATATGTTACCACCGAACCAAGAGGGTATGATTCGTTGTTTACCAGGGTCGAAACGGCCTGAACGCTGTCTGGATAACCCAGTTTCAATGCCCGGAAAACGGGATCGAAGGAATGACAGCCTATATCTCCAAGGGCTCCCGTTCCAAAGTCCCACCAGCCTCTCCATCTGAAAGGATGGTAGGCAGGATTATAGGGACGCATGGGAGCAGGACCCACAAAAAGATCCCAGTCCAGGCTGGCCGGCACCTCGGCCGATCCTTCAGGCCGTGAAACTCCCTGGGGCCAGTAAGTGTCTGAAAGACCCCTGTTTGGCCTGTCGGTCCATACATGCACTTCATGCACCTGGCCAATCGCCCCGTCCCAGATCATCTCCCTCAGTCTTCGCGGTCCCTCCCCGGCCTGACCCTGGTTGCCCATCTGGGTGGCTACTTTATGCTCCCTGGCTGCCAGGGTCAGCATCCTGGCTTCATACACAGTATGGGTCAGGGGCTTTTCAGTATAAACATGCTTGCCCCTTCTGATGGCCTCCATGCTCGTGACGGCATGAGTATGGTCGGGCGTTGCAATAATTACGGCATCTATTTCCTTCTGCCTGTCAAGCATCAGGCGGTAATCCCTGTAGCGACCTGCGTCCGGATATGTGCTGAAAACCCTTTCCACCGCCGGATTCCAGTCCACGTCACACAATGCAACAATGTTTTCGGTTTGTGCCACGTTTTCAATAATACCCCGTCCCATGCCCCCGATTCCTATAGCAGCAACATTCAGCTTATCGCTGGGTGCAATATGGCCGAGGCCCGAAACGGTATGTGAAGGAAGAATAGTGAGGCCCGCAATAACTGATGCGGATTTGCCAAGGAAATCCCTGCGGCTGATGGCTCCGGATGATCTGTTTGACATGGTTATGAGGTTTGAATTTGAATAATACCCCGGTAACCCGTGTTAACGGGATGATCATTGTGAACATTTACAGGTGGCAAGATAAGCAAATTTATGATAATGCGGGTTCATTTGGAAGGATTGTCGACCATATAATGATCTTCCCGCAAATGGGCATCGAGAAAACTTTTCAGGCTTTCCCAGTATAGCGATTTCAACGAAATATCATTATGCCCTGCATTTTGAATGACAATAAACTCCTTTTCTCCGTCCCAGGCCTGAAACAATTTACCCGAATGGTGTGCAGGAATGATCCTGTCGTTCGATGCAACTATGGTAAGCATTGGATTGCCGGCATTTTCCGCATAAGGCTTTACATCGAATTTATGCCTGAGAAGGTGGCTGACGGGGATCAATGGAAAGTTGTTTTCGGCAACATCCTGGATGCTGCCGAATGATGAAACCAATACCGTGGCTGCCGGAGTTCTCATGCCTGAAACGTAGGTTGCAGGGGCGGATCCGAGACTTCGGCCCATCACTGCGATCTCGCCGGCATTTATTTCTTCCCGTTCGGAAAAAGTATCGTAGATAAGCAGTGCATCCCTCAGCAATTCCTCTTCCCCGGGACTGCCTTCACTGAGCCCGTAGCCCCTGTAATTGACCAGCAGGATCGTCCACCGCGGGAGCCGGTCCCTGGCTTCGATCATCCAGGATACCTCCTCGGCGTTCCCGCCGAAATAAATAAGCAGAGGGGAAGGACCATTCCTTTGGCTGTGAACAAGCCACCCGTGCAGCCTGACATTATCCGGAGCATCGATTGTTACCTCTTCCGCTTCAGGAACCTCTTCCCGGATATACCGGAGCCGTTCTTCCGAAATGCCCGGACGGTGAAATATCATACGGTCCTGGAGAACGTAAAGTATGACCGTAATACCTATATATACGACCAGTACAAGAATGATTATTCTTCTGAGCACATGTATAATATCATTCAAATCCATCAGTCCGTTTCAAGTATCTCAAGAGCTTTTTCAATTATGTCATCCACTCCTTCCATCATCGACTCCGGCGTCATATCTGCCTGTACATGGGGCGGAATACCCGATTCAATGTTTATTCCTTCGGGACTATGGAATTTGGAGCTGGAAACCCTTAGCAGCCATCCGTTAGGCAGATCATGAAAGGCAGGCAGTCCGCCGCCGCCGCCTGTGGTGTCGCCCACAAAAGTCACATTGGGCAGCGCATTCATATACTGGGTGAAATATGTGGTTGCACTGTAGCTCTTTCTGTTTGTAAGCACTATTATCTCCCCGGTATATCTCATCCCGTCATAAGGCTTGATATGGATTTCCTCCGTCCTGAAATCCATATGTCCCGGTCCGGTTTTAACAAAATTGGTGCCAACATGACGCACAGTATCGGTAAACCGCTCAGTCAGCCGCCTTGCATTTTCAATACTGCCTCCCCCGTTATTTCTGACATCAAGTATCAGTCCGTTTTTGTTGGCAAGATTTCCGATAAGAATATCAAGATGGCCGGGATCGATCGTGCGGGCAAAACTCCCGTAATAAACATAGATGATATCACCCATATTAAGATATTCCAGCGGGCCTATGAACCTCTGGTTATCATTGTAATAATTGCGTTCGATAAGTGAATAGCTGAAATTCTCGGGACTGTCCAGATACCATTCCCAGTAGCGGGAACGGTCAAAGGGACTTACCAGGTTGACATGCCCGTCTTGTAATTCATAAAGCATTTCAGCGCTAAGGTCGAACAATTCGACGGGGTTCATGCCGGCGCTTACTCGCGGCCGGTACCTGTCATATACCTCATCCCAGTCAATCCCTTTATATTCGAAGAAAGAATAATGCCGATCTGCAAAAGTCCATATCTCATCAAATATGACTTCGGGCGTGACCGGAGGGTCTGATTTAATAAGCGCTTTTTCACATGCGCTCAGCAAAATGATCGCAACTGCTATAAGAAAATTTATGGTTGTTCTCACCGGTATTCGCTTTGTATTAGTTTGGCCGGATGATCTTACCTTACCCTGAAATATAATTCCAGCACCAGCTGATGAAGGGCATTGTTCATGTTAAGGCTATGTGCGCCGGCCATTGTATAATAATCCCACATGTATCCTATCCTGAACCAGTTGGGATTCGTTGAACCCCTGAAAGATTCCCTTATGAACACACCGGTCGATAAACGTGCATAGTTTAAGGGGGTCAGCCACTGTTGTTCATAGCCCTGTATCCTGGTTCCTCCGTTCTCGTCCATTTCATAGCTTACACCGTATTCAGGAATCCTGACGGTGTAGCCCATCAGGCTGGCAGCCATTGAAAGCTCGATATTCCAGTCCCTCCATAAAAAACGACTGCCGAAATGCAAATCCATCTGCGGCCTGATCTCGGCTATCATGTCGGCAAAAAGGAATGAGTTGCCCAGCCTTGGAGCGATCCTGAAATTGCCTGTAACAAGGGCCTGTGCTCCTGCAAAAATTTCGTGATTGCCCGGAGTATAAAGCCTCCTGAGATGAAGGTACCTGAATCCGGCTCCGGGATTTGCCACCATGGTATTTCTGTGGGCCGGCCTCGAATAGTTATACTGAAGACGGACAAATTGCCATTCCGAAATATAAGTCGACCACTGGGCACGCCGTCCAAGGTTCAGCACTGCCCCCGGACCCTGGTAGCTGAGGTTCGACATTCTCTGGTCCTTCAGCATTCCCCATGTGAACCCCTGGTCTGTTTTGAAATAAATTCCGCTTAAAGGCGTTTTTCTTTCATTATCTTCAGCTGCATACAGGCCGTTCTCTATAAAAATCCCGGAAACCAGTATGATCAATGCCGGAATTTTTAAAATACCGATTATATATTGCATGAAATTATTATCAGAAAATACCAAAATGCCTTTTTTAATTATTACTCATCTTATTTTGTCTGCCGAAGGCTGATGGGGGTTTCATAAAAAGCTTTTAATTGAATATGCCCCGGCCAATGGTCAATGTCACAATAACCCTGTGTTGCTTATGAGAATATTCTGCATGTGAGCTAGTATGCAGGTCAGAAAATAACGGATGCCGGCAGGAAATTGGTGAAATTTTGCAGCGGCAATGACCCGGTGCAAAAATAAATAATTATAACCGATTTATTAAAAAGTTTTATTACTTTGTTATATTTAACGATTTTGTTATAACGAAATAACATCAAATTAAATTCAACAATATGGAACGTAGAAAATTTATTCGAAATGCTGCTCTCGGTGGCATGGCATTTACGGGAATGACAGGTTCCGTTTCTGCTGCCGCGGCCGAATCAAAAATGTCCAACCGTGCCAGGTTTAATCTCAAGTATGCCCCCTCCCTGGGAACATTCAGGGAACATGCCGGCTCCGACCCTATCGACGAAATCAGATTCATGCATGATCAGGGTTTCCGGGCAATATTTGATAACGGTCTGATGGGCAAGGAGCCTGCCCTGCAGGAAAAAATCGCCAATGAGCTTGACCGACTCGGAATGGACCTGGGGCCATTTGTGCTTTATGCCGATTTTAGTGTCACTTCAATGGTTACCAGGGACCAGGAAAAACTGGATATGTTGAGGGACCGTGTGAGAAGCGGGCTGGAAGTCCATAAACGCACAAACGTCAAAACCGCTCTTGTCGTCCCCGGACGTTATGATCAGCGACTGCACTGGGATTATCAGACAGCCAATGTGATTGATGCCATGAGAATGCTCAGCGAGGAAGTTGAAAACAGCGACATGGTGCTGGTAATGGAACCCCTCAACGGGCTGAGGGATCATCCCGGATTGTTCCTGACCACCATCCCGCAGTCATACATGATCTGCAAGGCGGTCGATCATTCTCATTGCCGTATTGTCAATGACCTTTATCATCAGCAGATAACCGAAGGCAACCTGATACCCAATATCGATATGGCCTGGGAATATATTGCAGCCTTCCATTGCGGCGACCATCCCGGAAGACGGGAGCCCGGCACGGGAGAAATCAATTATCTGAATGTATTCAAGCACATATATCATAAAGGATATGACGGAGTTATCTGCACCGAACACGGGCGGAGCATACCCGGAAAGGAAGGAGAGCAGGCTTTTATCGATGCTTACCGGAAAGTCGATTCCTTTGAAACCTGATGTCTGACCTGGTTAGCATAAGAAATACATTGTTAAATAACATTTATAAGCTGCAACATGAAGTTCAAGGAACAATCGGCTATTTATCAAAAAGATATAGCACTCACACGATGGATGGCCAAATACGGAGTGACATTCCTCAGAATAAGCGTCGGGATTGTGTTTTTCTGGTTCGGGTTTCTCAAATATTTCCCGGGTCTTAGTCCGGCCACCGATCTTGCAATTACAACAATCGACATGCTTACTTTCGGTATAATAACTGGTCAAACGGCTCTTTATATCCTTGCAACCTGGGAAGTGGCAATAGGAATAGGCATGATTTTCGGAATATATCTGCGCGAGACAATCTTCTTGCTGTTTTTCCAGATGCTGGGAACCATTACTCCGCTATTTCTTTTTCCGCTGGAAGCATTTACGGTTATTCCTTTCGGACCAACACTGGAGGGTCAGTATATAATCAAGAACATTGTTATTGTCAGCGCTGCAATTGTTGTTGGCGCCACAGTGAGGGGCGGCCGGCTGGTTGCCGATCCGGAAAAGATAAGAGAGAAATATGAGTGAATCGCCTTCCGGCGGAGGTTTTTGGGATTGATCAACCAGGTAAAGGCCTGAGGGCTAATTCCGGTTTTGTATGGAAACCGGCAATCATCTCCCGGTGTCTTTTTTGAATTCGCCTATTGATTTTCCTTCAAAGGTTTGAAAAGCACGGTACAGCGAATTAACTGATCCGAATCCTGAAAGCTCGGCAATCTCCTCGTTGCCGAGCTTCTCGTTTTTCCTGACAAGGCCTTTTGCATACTCGACCCTGTAATAATTGACATGATTGCAAAAATTCCTGCCATAGCGCGAGTTGATAACCCTTGATACATATGTACGGTTGGTACCCAGGGCCCCGCACAGATCCCATATCCGCAGATCCGGATTCCTGAAAATCTTTTCCTTTTCAAAAATTTCATCCAGCCTCGCCTTAATTCCGTTCAGGTAATCATCCGGAGTCATTGTTCCGGGTATATCATGCCCTTCAGGCCCTGCATGATTTTGCCCTTCCCCGTCTTTTTCGTATTTATTCCCGTCTGTCGGCTTGAGACCGTGGCGATCCTGAACTGTTTCATCCTGCCAGTCTGTTTTCCCCTGTATATTCCCCAGAAAGCCTATGGAAAAGAGCATTATGCTGAATAAAACCGATGGAATTGCCAGCCGGAATTCATTTGCAGCGAACGCATCCCTTCCGGCTGCGGCAGCTGCCACGCTGGCCAGGGATGTTAAGGCAAGGGTGATGTTAAAGAACTGCACCCAGTTGAG
>SKQJ01000166.1 GCA_007119075.1 Bacteroidales bacterium
AGGAGTCTTTTTTATTAAAATTTAATAAGATCCATTTTAAAAAGCCCCGGCAAGGTTCTTTTGCCAGGAAGTCTCTGATAATTGCGGGCAGCAACGATTAGAGGGGAAACGACACCATCCCGCCGTCAACGGCAATACACTGACCGGTAATATATTCATTTCTCCCTGATAACAGGAAGGCGGCCAGTGCCGCAAGGTGCTCAGGTTCCCCGAATTTTCCGGCCGGAATGCTCTTCTTGCGGCCCTCAACAATTTCCCCGAAAGTTTTTTCCTGATTTTTTGCCAGAGTTTCATGCAGCGATACCAGCCGGTCTGTATTTGTTGACCCCGGAAGCAGGCTGTTAATAAAAACATTGCTGCCTGCCACTTCCGAAGAAAGGGTTTTAAGATAGGCGATCACGGCAGAACGAACGGAATTGCTCAGCACGAGTCCCGGAATAGGCTGCTTCACACCAGTTGATGCTATGCAAATTATCCTCCCGAATTCTCTTTTTTGCATCACCGGCACAAAATGCCGGGTGAGGCGGACGACAGACATAAGCAGGCTGTTGACAGCCTCGAGCCAGTTCTGATCGGAATGGCCAAGTGCCGACCCCATAGGAGGTCCCCCGGTATTCAGCAAAATGCCATCCAGGTATCCGAAACGATCCTCGGCAAAATCCTTTAAGGCATCGATATCCCCGGGTTCGGAAAGATCGGCAGGAAATATATGAAGCTCGCCCTTTCGGGGGATTTGCTTTGCGGCAATTTCGAGATTTTTTTCAGACCGGGAGGAAATTATAAGATCGGCTCCTTCCCCGGCGAGCAATTGTGCACAGGCAAATCCGATTCCCTTGCTCCCTCCGGTTACCAGAATTTTCTTATTTTCAAGTAATAGGTCCATAAGCTACTCTGTCAGATCCTCATCCCTGATAAGCATAAGGATGGCCGAATGGGGCACGATTACATATTTTTCCTTGTTAAACTCTACCAGATATGAACTTTCCTGCAGATACACCGCCAGGTCGCCGGATTGCACCTGCAATGGAAAGTAATTTTGTTTTTCATCGTTCTTTTTCCATGGTTCCTGAGGTTCCGGAAGGGTAGGTATAGGATATCCCGGCCCCGATTTGATGACGTAGCCTGAGGCAATTTTTTGCTTGTCTTCAAAACCAGGGGGCAAAAAAAGCCCTGATTTAGTTTTTTGCTGGGGACTTTTCGGCTTGAGAAGGACCCTGTCGCCGATCACGACAAATTTTTCAACATCTTGATTATCCAGGAAGACAGACATTTGGCGATTAAATTATTTGCAACGACATATTGGAATGTACCATTCAAAGTTAAGAAATCTTTGAACAACGGCAACGAGAAGGGCCGGCTAAGTGCCGGCCCTGTATTTTCTGACAATCATACCTGATTCTCACGAAATCCCCATCAGACTTCGGCAGACAAAAGAACATAGCCTCATTCTCACGAATCCAGGCCTTCTGGTTTCAGGTCCGAATAAAGCAGCCGTTGACGGAGCTCCCACTGACTATCTGCCCTGTCCCAGCGATATAGTGCCTCTTCCCTGATTTCTCCGTCCTCATCGTAATCAAAGACTTTGCGGAGGGCGTTAATCCATTGCCTGGACGAATAATCCCATCTTTGCTCGATGTCTTCGGTTTTCATGCTCCTGGCATATGATACAAGATACCGCACACCCAAAACCCAGTCATTATGCGCGTCGCTCCAGGTAGCCCGGGTTTCACGGGTAACGTCGCCCCGGTTGTTGTAAGACATACTATACCGCCCAAATGTCTGCCAATGGTTTTGGGGCAGATTCCAGGTATCAACAAATACAACGTCGGGAAGTCCATATCCACGTTTATACTCGAAAGAAAATTTTAAATAGTTGTTCCATACATTTTCCATACCCCTGTAAGTGCGAACTATAACTTCACTTTTTTCAAAATCACGGTTATAGGATATCAGGTATACAACCGTGTTGAACCATTCCTCTGTTGGCCTGTGCCATTCCTGATAAAGTATCTCGGCCTCATTTCCTCTTCTGTCATAGGTAGTGGTTTTAAGCTGCACATTCAGCCAGTCTCTGGCATCACGGTTCCAGGTTTGCAATACCGACTGAACTTCATTGCCCTGCGCGTCATGGTTTTTGAGTGTTTGTTCAAAGTTTTCCCACTGGCCCGCATCGCTGTACCATCGTTGTTTCAGTGTGCTGACAACCAGTTTGTCCTTGTCCATAAAACGAAGATCCCGTGAGTAGATCTCCCAGGTTGCCAATTCTTCATTCCACTGATAGGTGTAGGAAGTATCGACGATTGCCGATGGCCGGACTTCAAACATATCAGGCATTTCAATCTGAGCATTTATGATTTGCTGAGATATCAGCAGAATCAAAATAATTCCTTTTGTTTTCATAGTTTTTTGTATTAACGATTCAAATTACATCTAAAGAAGCATCGCTTTTTAATAACGGTCAAATCACCCGGGAAATTTCAGCATACATGTTCCTTTCTATAGAACAGACAGGAAAGAATATGTTATACCCTACGGGAAAACATAATTTATTAAAAAAACAGTGATGCCGGCAGAAAGTCGGGGCCCGGGAAAAAATTATACGCAATGAACCTATTTAGATTGGCATAATTCATCCCTTAAAAAAATATTTCTGCTATATTTGAACACTAAATGAAATTAAGATATGATTGAACTTATTGAAGCCAGGATGGAAGACAGGGAAAAAGCCTATAACTGGCTGTTTCACTCTGACTTCTCCGATTTTCTCATGAACCTCGAGGGGTTTACCAGGGATACTATCCCAGCTTATGAAGAATTTTGCAACGATTACTGGGATTTTTTCTTCGATGGCACCCAGCCTGAGAGCGGGCGCTGCTATAAAATAATTTCAGCCGAAACCAGGGAAGAGCTTGGGTTCATCTACTATACGGCATTTCATGTCAAGGAGGGAATAGCCGAACTCGATATCTGGCTGAAGTCGCTCGATTACGCCGGAAAAGGAACGGGCACCGAGGCAATAAACCTGCTCGTCGACAAACTGAAAAAGGAGCTCGGATTCCATACTTTCTTCATGCGGCCATCCAAGCAAAATACCCGGGCAGTTAATGCCTATAAAAAAGCAGGATTCAAGGAAAGCAAACTGATACCGGAGAATTATTACAAACCCGAATTCATCGAAGAATACAGCAAGGGTGGCTATGGCGAAGGAAAGGACGTATTTCTGGTGAAAAAACCGGACTAACGATCACCATATTATGACAAGAAATGATTCCAGATACAGCCGCTATCACCTTGTCAGCGAGATGTATGAGGCCGCTGAATATATCCGCGACTTTAATACGGAAATGATAGGCGGATTTATAGGGGAATCTTCCGCCAATATCCCCCTGATGCTGACCGGCGAGGGCAGCAGCCGGATATTCCCGGGCAAGAATGCCGTCCACAGAAGGCTGAGCCTTTCTAAAGGCCCTGTTGTGATGACCGAAAGCTCAACCGACCTGGCTGGAAAAAATCTTGCCGATTTTGTTGTAATAGGCGCATCCAATTCGGGAAAAACCAAAGAACTGATAACTCTTTTCCGCACACTGACCGATTCCGGACACAGGAATCTTTACGGTTTAAGCTGTAATGCTGATTCGCTGCTGGCGAAATTTGCGGGACAAACCCTTTTCATTGATACCGGCCCCGAAAAAGCAGTTGCAGCCACGAAGTCGGTTGTAGCACAGGCCCTTTTTTATGATGCCCTTTTAATCAACTGGTATAATAACCTCAGCTTGTTCACAGAAGAATTATCCGGTCAATTTCAACAGGCCCTCAGCAGTGGGATCGACGATAAAATCATTGATGCCGTTTCCGGAGCCGAGATGATATATTTTGCCGGCAACAACAATGGGGTAGCAGAAGAGCTCACGCTGAAAACCAACGAAATAATACGCAAAAGGTCTGCATACCTCCCGGGCACCTATCTTCTCCATGGTGTCGAAGAGATTGTATCATCCAGGGATGTAATAATTATGGTCGATGCCTACCCCGGTGAATTCGAAAAAATCAAATCAATTTATTCGGACAGCATCGGGGCGACCGTAATCGCAATGTCTCACGAAGACACTCCTTTCCCAACGGTTTCCCTCCCGTCGGCAAACCCGTTCCACGAGTCCTATATCAGACTTGCTGCCGGCTGGAACCTGCTGGTCGAAGCGGGAATCAAACTGGGAATTGACCTGGATAAACCCGACAGGGCAAGGAAAATCGGCAACGAGGCTTTATAAGCCGGGGCCTGCCGAGGCTGGATCGATTTACAGGACAATATGAACTGCCCCCTTCCTGGGTTGCATTTGGCTTCCCACAAAGTTCAGGAGCCAAAATCAGGAGGTCAGGTCGTTGCGTTGAAATAGAGAGCAGCTGCCCCCAAAAGGGCTATTTCCTGTGTCTGCGTGGTAAGTATTTCCAGGTTTTCGACCGACCGTGGATAGGGGAAGTTTTTTATTTCCTTCCACATGGCCTCACTGAACAGGTCAAAGGAGAGGGATGCTCCGCCTCCCATTATTATTGCTGCAGGATCGACCGCAAGCATAATGGTTTTGATGGCTTTGCCAAGGTGCACACCGAATTCACCGAATGCCATTATGGCAGTTTTGTCATTTTCCCGGGCTTTTCCGGCCATAGTATCTCCGTCTTCATTATATACATTACTGAAAAACTGCCCGCTGGCATAATATTCTGTTATCTTGTCCAGATATGGAATTTCGCCAAATTCACCAGATCCGCAATTCCTGTCGGGCATGAGATGCCCGTTTTTTATTATGCCCGCACCAAGCCCGGTACCACATATCAGGCCGACAAAATCATCATAATCTTTTCCCTTGCCGAAAAACCTCTCACCAACGGCAAAACAATTGGCATCATTATTTATATAAACGGGCAAATTAAATTCCTTTTCAAGTATGTCCTTAAGATAAACCTCTTTCCATGAGGGGATATTCTGGACATTATATACAATGCCTTTTTCAGAATCAACAAGGCTCGGCACACCTATTCCAATACCTGCCGTATCCTGATCCTTCACAGAGCTTATCAGATCGATCAGCATCCCGGTAACCTGTCCGGCATCACTGGTTTTGGGAACTCTTCCCGATTGTGTGCTGACTACTGAATCATTCAGTATTTTGCCGGCCCGGATATTTGTACCGCCCATATCAACGCCGATAACCGCTTGTCCTTTGAGTTTGTTTTCAGATTCCATTACAGATAATTTAATATTTATCACAAAATTTCCCCCAAATATAAGGGATTTCGGGTGATTGTTCCTGACAGAAATGCCAGGATAATTGTACGCCGGTTTCGACTATTTGTATGTTCAGATATTCAGCTCGTAGATTAAACTTTTCATTCACTTGATTTTCTGGCTGTTACACATTAAAGTATTTCAATACTTGTTTATATGCTGTTTAGGACACTGCAATTAAGCTTTAGCATCACATTTGTTTAATTTTGTTTAGATTAATTTAAATAAATTGGAATTCAATATTGTTATTTAATTCACAGATAAAAGTTAAAATCATGACAAAAAGTTCGATTTCCGGCATGGCATCCAGGCTATTTATAATGAACCTGCTGATTTTCTCCCTGTTCTCAGTAGCCTCTTATGGCGCAGGCACGGAAGTAAAAAAAGGAGAAGTCTCAATCAGAGTGACCGGCACATCCACTCTTCATGACTGGGAAATGGAATCGTCCGATGCCGAAAGCGAAATCCGGTTCAGAATTAACGAAGATGGTCAGCCGGAAGGCATAGAATCAGTTGAATTCAGGCTGGAGAAGACTACATTGAAAAGTGACAAATCCGGACTTGACAGGAGGGCTTATGAGGCGCTCAATGCAAGGCGTCACCCGGAAATCATATTCCGTTCCAACGGAACCGGCAATATTGAAAGGGATGGTGACCAGTACCGTACCACTGCAACCGGAGATCTGACCATCGGGGGCGTAACCCGCAGGGTATCGGTAGATGCTACCTGTACAAACGGTGATGACGGTTTGATCTGCTCAGGATCCAGTCAACTCAAAATGAGTGATTTCAATATAGATCCCCCGGTAATGTTTCTCGGAACGCTTCGCACCGGCGACGAAATTACCGTCGAATACAGGATAGCTCATTAACAGGTTATCGCGACCATACAATATATATAATATAGACGACCATATAAAATAATTATGATTACCCTACTTACAGCCATAATGTTCGCAGTAACGGGTTTCCCCTTTGAAACAGGGGAACCTGAAAGGGTATGGCATGTCATGAACGAAAGCCGCCTGGCTATTCACGGCAACACAAACGTGAATGATTTCAGGTGCGAGGTGGACCGGTACTACAGTGCCGATAATCTTCACCTTCATTCATCCCATGGAACAACCTACCGGTTTTCCGAAAACGAGATTGTGATCAGCCTTATGGAATTTGATTGCGGCAGAAACCTGATCACAAAGGATTTCAGGGAATCGCTGAACGCGGACAGGAACCCGGAAATGATGATAAGTTTCCTCTCCCTCGACCGGGTGCCCTCAGATTGCCCTTCAGCCGGGGGCGAAGATATTGCTGGCCGGCTTGAGGTCAGCATTGCCGGGGTTACAAAGGAAATTGACATTGTTTTCTCGGCCGCCGGGAATGGCAACGGGATAACATACCTGAATGGCAAACACGATTTCCTGTTCTCTGATTTTGGATTGGTGCCCCCTACCAGAATGCTGGGGCTGATAACTGTGAAGAATGAACTGGAGGTGACTTTTGACCTGGTCCTTGAGGAACAATAAAGACCCGAATCCCCCACTTTTTATTCATTACTCCCGGCCGCAGGCGATATCGCATATGCTGAACCCACTGCCGTGCTGAATTCGGCGTAATCCGGAATTATGAATTCCTTTTTAAAAAGCTTACCGAGCCTTTTGAATATATTGTCTGCCTGAGGAAGCCTGACCAGCTTGCCGGTCAGTACGATCTGTTCCACATTGTTCTCCCTGGCGGCAAATACACCAAGCACACCGACTGACTGGCACACCAGATTGATCAGCCCGAGGGCCAGATCGGCCTGGCTTGCCTTGTCAGCATGTTTCCCGAAATTGGACGCCGTGGCTGTCATCGGTATATTCTCGAGTTCGACCCTTGATATATCACTTATATGCAAGTCAACATTACCCAGATCGCCACCTTTTGCCAGATCGACAATATTCTGAAAATCGGTTGAATTAAGAACATAACGGGAGAGGCCTATCAGAGTTCCCCCGCCGATACCTGAACCTCCCAGGTGCCTGGTCTGCCGTCCCCGGGCATAAACCATGGCCGTGCCCGTACCCATGCTTATTACTACAGCCTTTTTCAGTCCTGCCAGAAACAAGCCTCCGAGGCCGATCGCATTGAATTCAGGAACACGCTTTAGCGGAACACCGAAAAGATCTTTTTTTCCCAAAAAATCCGCTCCAACGCCTGTTACTGCAATTTCTTCTATATCGCCAAGCTTGAGGGAGTATTCATCGATGAATTTGCCAAGAGCGCCTGAAGCAGATGTTACCGGGTCATCTGCCTGAACCGACACAACGCCACATATTGTGGTTTGACGGAATCCCGCGATTTTTGTGGTTGTTCCACCGATATCAATGCCCAGTATCATAACGAAAATTATATTAGCTAAAAATCAGCGGCACCATGCCTTCATTGTTAAAGATAACATCTTTGCATCAATTCTCAATTATCCTGTCCGGACTTTTGGTTTTCAGATCCTGCAATCATTATGGCGCTTCCTGGTTTACAGCATTTTCCCCCGGAAGGGTCGTTCCTTTTTCGATCCTTGATTGCCCTAAAAAGGAAAGTCATCTTTATCTTTGAACAACAGGATGCCTTTTAAATTGAAAAAAAATGTGATTTTCGCCCCCGTTCAACCCTGGAATGTATATGAACTCTGTACCGGAACCTTTTTTGTTTAACCCCCTGAAACACCATGCAGGATATATTTCCGGATTTATCAAGGAAATCATTGCCTGCCATGAACATGGCCCGGAGAAGCTCATGGGTGAGCTGGTTCTTATCGGAAAATCGCAGACCGACCTGTATACCGGGGAAGAAAGATTATCCGGGATAACACGGCAAGTAAGGGAATTCCTGGAAAGCGGCCGACTTCTTGAGGAAAACCGGTATATGGCCTGGCTTGGACCGGAAAGGGCCTACAGAAGGATGTCATTAAGCGACGGATCCGAATGGATCCTTTTGCCAGGGAAAACGCCGGGTCGATGGGTTCACATTCATCCCGCACGGTACTCGCCATTTTCCCTGAGAGTAAGGGCGGAAACATTGAAAACCGCCATTGCCGTCATATACCATTGCAAGAAATACGGGCTGGATCACTTTGATCCTGAAGTTGTAAACCAGGTAAGGACAGACCTGCTAAAACAGTCTCCCATGAAGGCACTCTCTCCGCACAAGGGTACGGGTAAGATCATTGGCATAATTGCCGGAGCCGCATCGGAATGAAAGCCGCATCGGAATGAAAGCCGCATCAGCCTTCGGCAGACAA
>SKQJ01000425.1 GCA_007119075.1 Bacteroidales bacterium
GCCACCTGAGGATTGCCGACGGAGTCAGGATCGCCGCCCAGTCCGGCGTAGGAGTAAACGTGAATGAGGAAAATGCCGTGATCCAGGGATCACCCGCATTCCAATACGGGAAATACCAGAGGTCATATGTCGTTTTCAAAAAGCTGCCTGATATATACCGTAAACTCATGCAGCTGGAACAGGAAATCGACGAATTAAAAACAAACAGGAACAAGGAAAATGAAAATCCTGGTTCCCGGAATTCAGCTTCCGGCTAAAGGGAATAAAATTTTTTCCTTTCGGAGGAAGAATAATGATAAACAGCCATATTAAAAGCTGATTTTGTATATTGCACCTTTTTTTAAGGATTTTTGTTCCTGAATTGTTAAACAGATAGTAATGTAATTATAGATAAGGGAGATGTCAAAAAAACAAAAGACCATCAGAAAAGCCGTTACGCTCAGTGGCAAGGGGCTTCATACCGGTTTGCAGGTGGACGTGACCTTCAGGCCGGCTCCTGAAAACCACGGATATGTATTCAAAAGGACAGATCTTGAAAACCAGCCGTTAATACATGCTGTTGCAGAGAATGTCGTGGATACTGCCCGGGGAACTACCATTGCGGAAAACGGTGTGAAAATAGGTACCATAGAACATCTGATGGCCTCTTTATACGGCCAGGAAATAGATAATGTCCTTTTGGAAATAAACGGCCCCGAAGCTCCCATAATCGACGGCAGTGCAAAGTTCGTTGTAAGGGCACTGAAGGAAGCCGGGATAGTCGACCAGGAGCAGGATAAAAATTATTACAAAATCAATGAAAAGATATCCTACTCGGACCCTGACAAGAATATTGATATTTCGATCTATCCCGATGACAAGTTTTCTGTTGACGTAATGATAGATTACAATTCCAGGGTGCTTGGCAACCAGTATGCAACTCTTTCCGATCTCCGGGACTTCGAGAATGAAATTGCTCCCTGCCGCACCTTTGTCTTTTTTCATGAGCTGGAATTCCTTCTTAAAAACAATCTGATCAAGGGAGGAGATCTTGAAAACGCCATCGTGATCCTTGAAAATGAAGTACCGCAGGATGAGCTTGACCGCATTGCCGATCTATTCAACAAGCCCCGTATCAAAAGGAATTCGGAAGGGGTCATGAATAACCTCGAAATGTATTTTACAAATGAGCCTGCACGTCATAAATTGCTTGATCTGCTCGGCGACCTGTCGCTTATCGGCAGGCCCATAAAAGGCAGGATAGTCGCCACAAGGCCCGGTCATCTTGCCAATAATCTGTTTTCCAGGAAAATATGCAGTATTATCAAACAGGAGCTGACTGAAAGCATTTTCCCCGAGTATGATATTTCAGCGAAGCCGCTGTTAAATGTTCAGCAAATTATGAACCTTCTGCCTCACCGCCCACCCTTTCTACTGGTTGACAAAATTGTGGCTATGACAGAAACGGCTATAGTCGGGATCAAGAATGTAACCATGAACGAGGGGTTCTTTATCGGGCATTTTCCCGGGGAACCCATTATGCCAGGGGTTTTACAGGTCGAAGCAATGGCCCAGGTAGGGGGCATACTGGTGCTCAGCTCTGTACCTGATCCTGAGAATTACGCTACCTATTTTTTGAAAATTGACCAGGTGAAATTTAAAAGGAAAGTAATTCCAGGCGATACGCTCGTTTTCAAGCTGCAATATTTGTCTCCCCTGCGCCGGGGTATTGTACATATGAGAGGTCAGGCTTTTGTGGGAAGCGAGCTGGCCATGGAGGGTGAGATGATGGCCCAGATCAGAAAAACCAAATTTAGTAACGAAAGCAAACCTTAGCTTCTGCCGGATTGAAATCTTTTTTCCTGCATTAATTGAAAAAATTTAATTTAATTAATGAATCGCCCATGATGATATTTTCAATATCTTCACATAATACAAGGAAAATATTATCATGTTAAGATCCGTCAGGCCATTTAATTGAACCAAATATTCTGATGAAACACGCACTTAATGTAATCCATCCGGAAGCAAAAATTGGGAAAGACGTAATTGTTGAATCATTTTCAACCATCTCGGCCGATGTTGAAATAGGAGATGGCACATGGGTAGGACCGAATGTAACGATTATGGACGGCGCACGGATCGGGAAGAACTGCAAGATATTTCCGGGAGCCGTAATTTCAGGTATACCTCAGGATCTTAAATTCAGGGGTGAAGAATCAACCGCTGAAATAGGTGATAACACCGTTATACGGGAATGTGTAACCATAAACAGGGGCACTTCTTCAAAAGGCAGGACTTTTATAGGCAATAACGCTATGTTGATGGCATATGTGCATGTTGCTCACGATTGCCATATCGGGAATAACTGCATCCTGGTTAATAGCGTAGGCCTTGCCGGAGAAATCGAAGTAGGTGATTTTGCCATAATCGGTGGCATGACGGCAGTGCACCAGTTCAGCAGGATAGGGGCCCATAGCATGGTGGGAGGCGCTTCCAGGGTCAGGAAGGATGTGCCTCCGTATGTGCTTGCTTCACGCGAGCCCCTTCAGTATGTAGGGGTGAATACAATAGGCCTGCGGAGAAGAAATTTTCAGGCCGTCACTATCAGCATGATCCAGGAAATTTTCAAGCTGCTATACAGAAAAGGGCTGAATACCACACAGGCCCTTGAGAAAATAATGAATGATTTTCCCGGTCAGCCGGAAAGGGACATTATCATTGATTTCGTAAGGAATTCTTCAAGAGGAATAGTCAGGGGATATGATCCTGAAACGAACGACGATGAAGGATTTGATTTGTGAGCACCCGGCATAGACAACTTTCAGCCTGCCGCAATGCGCATTTCTGAGATCCTGTCACACGATTCGCTGCCTTGTCGAGCCCTGCTGCGGCTCCGCCCTTCAGCCGCCTTGCCGTGTCCTTTTGCCTCTCCCGCTTCTATTTCTGCGGCCTGCTGCTATAGGCGTCCCATCCCTGTGCCTGCAGGGGAACGGACGAGCCGTCATCCATGACCATCGCACAGCCCTCTTTCTTTCCGGTTATATGTCCAATTGGCTTGATATGAGGATTTGCTTTTATTTTTTCATATTCAATCGGTGATATTGTAAAGACGAGCTCATAATCCTCGCCTCCGTTTAATGCTGCTACGAGCGGAGTCATATTGAATTCCGAGGCAAGTTTTTCGGTTTCCGGGGCAATTGGGATATGCCCGGCAAAAATCCTGCAACCTGCATTGGATTCCTTGCAAATATGGAGGATCTCTGAAGAAAGGCCGTCTGATATGTCGATCATTGCAGTTGGCAAAATATTATTTTCCCTGAAAAATTTTATTATATCAGCTCTGGGCTCAGGTTTCAGCTGCCGGCCGAGCGGGTAATCATGGCCGCCCAGTACAGGTTGGGTTTTTGGATCACTCAGAAACATCTTTTTTTCCCTTTCAAGAAGCTGAAGGCCGAGATATGCCGCCCCGACATCCCCGGTAACGCAAATCAGGTCATTTTTTCCGGCACCGCTGCGGTATACTATCCTGTCTTTCTCTCCCCGTCCTATGGCAGTAATGCTTATAGCCATGCCGGTGAGCGAGGAGGATGTGTCGCCTCCGGCAAGGTCGACGTTGTAATTTGAACAGGCGAGTTTTATTCCCTTATATAGATTCTCTATCTGTTGAAGGGTGAATTTTGCTGAGAAGGCCAGGGAAACAAGTATTTGTTTAGGAATTGCATTCATTGCATAAATGTCGGAAAGGTTGGCAACTACGGCCTTGTAGCCCAAATGCTTCATTGGAGTATATATGGTATTGAAGTGGATGCCTTCCATAAGTATATCAGTCGAGACCAGGACATTGTCATCGCCGTAATCAAGCACGGCCGCGTCATCGCCTATTCCCCTGTGGGTCTCCTTGTTTTTTATGATGATATCCTTTGTCAGCAGTTCTATCAATCCAAACTCTCCTAGTTGTTCGATTTTTTTATCGGTTTTTCCCATTAAAGCAAGATATTTTAGTTCGTCCCATATTCTGATTCCTTGTTTTTATGCTATTGTGTATTCCCTCTAAATCCCGCTCTCATGGGGCTGCATCCCTGCAAAATATCGTCCGGGCATTTTATGCCTGTCTGGTACAATTTTATCGACGGTAATATCGTATAGTGATAAAATATCTTTAGGCTCGACCCTGTAACCGGGGATTTACAACATACCAATTTAACAATTCTGTCACGAATTTGTTAGTTTTTTAGTAAATTTGCGATTTATTTAGATTAAGTCAACGGAAGTGGGCTGTTTCCTCCTCTTTCTTTTCTGATTTAAGAAAAATTACAGGCAGAAAGCAGTAAGGAATTTGATCATAATCACATAATTCACGTAAAAATACGTTATTTATACCATAATATGCAAAACGAACAGGATCACATATTGAATGAGGTTACTTCGGGTGAATACAAGTTCGGCTTTTATACCGATATCGAGCAGGATTCCATTGGCAGGGGCCTTGACGAAGATGTGATAAGGACGATCTCAGCCAAGAAAAATGAACCTGAATTTATGCTTGAGTTCAGATTGAAAGCCTACCGGCACTGGCTCACAATGAAAATGCCCGAGTGGGCTCATTTGGATATACCCGTGATCGATTACCAGGATCAGATATATTATTCAGCACCCGTTCAGAAAGCAAAGCTGAACAGTCTTGATGAGGTTGATCCCGAGTTGATCGAGACCTTCAATAAGCTCGGAATTCCCCTTGAGGAACAAAAATTGCTTTCGGGGGTGGCAGTAGATGCCGTTATGGACAGTATTTCGGTCAAAACCACCTTCAAGGAAACCCTCGCGGAACTTGGTATTATATTTTGTTCATTTTCCGAAGCCGTGAGGGAGCATCCTGACCTGGTCAGGCAATATATGGGTTCCGTGGTGCCTTATACCGATAATTTTTTTGCTGCCTTGAATTCGGCAGTTTTCAGCGACGGATCCTTCTGCTATATACCTAAAGGGGTAAGGTGCCCTATGGAGCTTTCCACCTATTTCAGGATAAATGCTGCCAATACCGGACAGTTTGAACGAACGCTTATAGTTGCCGAAGATAAAAGCTATGTCAGCTACCTCGAAGGGTGTACGGCGCCGATGCGTGATGAGAACCAGCTCCATGCCGCCATTGTCGAGATAGTAGCGCTGGGCAGCGCAGAAGTCAAGTATGCCACTGTCCAGAACTGGTATCCGGGCAACAAGGAAGGCAAGGGCGGTATTTATAATTTCGTGACCAAGCGCGGAATATGCAAAGGCGATAACTCAAAAATATCCTGGACCCAGATCGAGACCGGATCTGCCATAACGTGGAAATATCCAAGTGTGATACTTAGAGGGCACAATACTACAGGCGAATTTTACTCCGTGGCGGTGACAAACAACCGGCAGCAGGCCGATACCGGGACCAAGATGATCCATATCGGGAAAAACAGCAAAAGCATCATCATATCCAAGGGCATAAGCGCAGGATTAAGCAACAATAGTTACCGCGGACTGGTCAAGGTTTTGCGCGGGGCGGAAAATGCGCGTAACTTCAGCCAGTGCGATTCGCTGCTTTTGGGAGATAAGTGCGGCGCCCACACCTTTCCTTATATTGAATCGGCTAATCATTCCGCAGTAATAGAACATGAAGCCACCACTTCCAAGATAGGCGAGGATCAGATCTTCTATTGCAATCAGCGGGGCATTTCGACCGAAGATGCCATCGGGCTCATTGTGAACGGATACGCGAAAGAGGTTTTGAACAAGCTTCCGATGGAATTCGCGGTGGAAGCCCAAAAGCTTCTCCAGATAAGTCTCGAGGGAAGCGTTGGATGATCCCGGGATAAGACTTCAATTGGTCTCTCATTTTCCGGCACCCTGAACATCCTGGTTACGGATTATATATAGTTTAAATTTTTAAAGAAAAGAAAAACAAAATGTTGCTTATAAAGGATTTAAGAGTATCCATTGATGGAGAAGAAATTTTAAAGGGAATAAACCTGGAAGTAAAAGCCGGTGAACTGCATGCCATCATGGGTCCCAACGGCTCCGGAAAAAGTACTCTTGCGGCAGTTCTGGCCGGGAGGGAGCTTTATGAAATTACTTCAGGAAAAGTGCTGTTCAAGGGTGAAGACCTCCTGGAAAAGTCGCCCGAAGAACGGGCCAAAGACGGTTTATTTCTGGGATTTCAATATCCGATAGAAATTCCCGGAGTCAGCATGGTGAATTTTATGAAGACCGCAATCAATTCAATACGCAAGAACAGGGGGGAAGAGCCTTTGTCGGCTTCCGAATTCCTTAAAAAAATGAGGGAAAAGAAGGATCTTGTCGAAATATCTTCTTCGCTTACAAACAGATCTGTTAACGAGGGTTTTTCAGGAGGCGAAAAGAAGAAAAACGAGATTTTCCAGATGGCAATGCTCGAACCCGAGCTGGCAATTCTTGATGAAACCGATTCCGGCCTTGATATAGATGCCCTCAGGATTGTGGCCCGGGGCGTCAATAACCTGAAGTCGCCTCTCAACGCAACAATAGTAATAACCCATTACCAGAGGTTGCTTGAATATATTGTGCCCGATTTCGTACATGTGTTGTATAACGGCCGCTTTGTAAAATCAGGAGGAAAAGAACTTGCCCTGCTGCTGGAAGAAAAGGGATATGAATGGATAAACGCAGAAGAAGTCAATTAATAACTTTCATTTTATGGGTACAATAACCGGGAATATTTCACTTACGGAACAATTTCGGGATCTTTACAGGAATTATTCCGATGAGATAGCTGCCAATTCTGCTCCGCTGATGAATGCCTTCAGGGAGGATGCGATAACCCGTCTTGAAAAGCAGGGTTTCCCCTACAAGGGCAGGGAAGACTACAGATATGCCGATATCGAATCTGTCTTCAGGCAGGATCTGGCGAAATCATTCAGTGACCAGAAGATAAACTTCAAGATCCGGGAAATTTTCCACTGTGACGTACCCGATATCAATACAAATCTCTTTTTGCTCGTTAACGGCAGGTACTATAACAACGGAGAGATGCTTAAGGAGCTGCCGGGAGGCATTATTGCCGGCAGTCTTGCCCAGGCCGCAAAGGATTATCCTGAAATTGTTGAAAAACATTACGACCGGTATGCCGGATCTTCGTCCGACGGACTGGTAGCCATGAACACTGCTTTCGCCCAGGACGGGATATTCATTTATGCTCCCCCCGGGGCCAGGGGAGAAAAACCGGTGCAGATTGTAAACATTATGATCTCGGAGACCGGGCAGATGGCCCAGCACAGGAACCTTTTCATTGCCGGAGATGACGCCGAGCTCAATATCGTTATCTGCGATCACAGCCTTTCGGCCCACCGGTTCCTGACCAATTCGGTGAATGAAGTCTACGCCGGTGAGCGTGCGCAGATTGACCTGACAAGGATACAGAACGAGCATAACGGATCGTCCCAGATCACACATACCTTTAATCAGCAGGAAACCTCATCAAGGCTGGCATCAAATAT
The DNA here is from genome assembly GCA_007119075.1 of Bacteroidales bacterium. Classification (GTDB taxonomy): domain Bacteria; phylum Bacteroidota; class Bacteroidia; order Bacteroidales; family PUMT01; genus PXAP01. The sequence continues at coordinate 7,485 of SKQJ01000425.1, forward strand.
TATTTCGCTTCACGGCGGATTTATACGCAATAATGTTTTCGTAAAGCTGAACGGCGAATATGCCGAGAACCACAGCATGGGGCTTTATTTGTCCGATAAGGGGCAATACATAGACAACTTCGTTTTTATCGACCATGCAAGTCCCAACTGCTTCAGCAACCAGCTCTACAAAGGCGTGCTGGATGACTATGCTTCAGGCTCCTTTACGGGGCGCATACTTGTTGAGCGCGACGCACAGAAAACAAATGCATACCAGTCCAACAACAATCTCCTGCTGACAGACGATGCAAAGATATATTCCAGGCCCCAGCTTGAGATTTATGCCGACGACGTTAAATGCAGCCACGGCTCAACAACGGGGCAGCTCGACGAGAACGCACTGTTTTACCTCCGATCCCGCGGCATAGATCTTCGCGAGGCGAGGTTTCTTCTTATGTTTGCTTTCGCCCATCAGGTGATACAGAATATCAGGGTTAAGGCCCTGAGAGAACGGATAGATGATCTGGTCGACAAGAGGTTGAGGGGAGAACTCAGCCGTTGCAATAACTGCGCGATGCAGTGCGGGTAATTTTTGTACATCCTGTAATCTAAATATGACCGGTTTGGCTCTTGATATAGTTAAAATAAGGAATGAATTTCCCATTCTTAAACAGACAATCCATAACAATTCGTTTGTTTATTTCGATAATGCCGCTACCACCCAGAAGCCGCTGAAAGTTATCGAACGGATGAACAGTGTTCACCTGGAAACCAACAGCAACATCCACAGGGGCGTCCATTTTCTCAGTGATCTTACCACACGGCATTATGAAGAGGCCCGGGAAACAATGCGAAAGTTCATTAATGCCCGGAATGATCATGAAGTTATCTTTACATCCGGTACTACCGCCGGAATTAACCTGGTAGCATTCAGCTTTGGTGAAAAATATGTGGCCGCGGATGATGAAATTATTATCTCGGCCATTGAGCATCATTCAAACATAGTTCCCTGGCAGATGCTTTGTGAACGAAAGGGTGCCAGGCTCAAAATCATCCCCA
>SKQJ01000141.1 GCA_007119075.1 Bacteroidales bacterium
CGCCCCCACGAGGCCACAATCACGACCCGCTCGTGATCCTGGCTCTGCTATTTTCCGGCTATTTGTTGATTATTTTGGTGATTCCGCCAGGATTCGAACCTGGGACCCACAGCTTAGAAGGCTGTTGCTCTATCCAGCTGAGCTACGGAACCGTTAATCTGCGGCAAATTTAAAAAAAATAATCCAATTATTTCCGGCCCGGATCATGGAGACACAGATAATGCCCGGACACGGGTTTATGCGCTACAGGCGTTGCCGGGGCCGGGATCATAAAAAATTAACGCAGCTCAGTTCATTTAATTATCTTTGCCATTGAACCAGCGAACCAAATGGCAGAAATAAAAGAAAATTATCCTCTCGGGCATTTCAACACTATGGGCATAAATGTCAATGCCCGGTATTTTGCACAGGCCCGGAGTATTGATGAAATTAAGGAGATACTTGACAATCACCGGGACTGTTTCCCCTTTTACATCATTGGCGGCGGGAGCAATATCCTTTTTACAAAAGATTACAATGGCCTGATACTTCAGCCGGCAATTAAAGGGATCAATATCCTGGAAGAAAACCTGGAAAACACTGTTATTGAAGCAGGGGCAGGCGAAAACTGGGATGAATTTGTGGAATGGACAGTCAAAAGAGGCCTGGGGGGAATCGAAAACCTGTCACTCATACCGGGATCGGTCGGGTCAAGCCCCATCCAGAACATCGGGGCATATGGCACCGAAGTCAGGGAGGTTGTTGAAAGGGTTAATTACCTTGACCTCAAGACACTCAAAATGGTCTCCCTTCCCAACCGGGAATGTAATTTCGGATACCGGGACAGTATCTTTAAAAACCATCTGAAGAACAGGACAATAATTACCTCGGTTGTTTTCCGGTTAAACCGCCATCCCGTTTTCAATACCAGCTACGGCAATCTGCAGGCAGAAATTGATAAACACGGGAGCATCAGCCTTGAAAGGATACGGAATGCAGTTATCGAAATCAGAAGATCGAAGCTTCCCGACCCGGCAGAGCTCGGAAATGCCGGAAGCTTTTTTAAAAACCCCGTCGTCGAATCGGCAAGGGCGCAAGCCATAAGGGAAGAATATGAGGAAATGCCATCATTCCCTGTCGATGAGAGCTTTACCAAAATACCGGCAGGCTGGCTTATCGAGCAATGCGGCTGGAAAGGGAAAAAGACAGGAAATGCAGGCGTGCATGAAAAGCAGGCACTGGTTCTGGTCAACTACGGAGATGCCACCGGCAGAGAGATAGCAGATCTGGCCGAAAAAATCAGCCGATCGGTTTTTTCAAAGTTTAAAATTGAGCTGGAGACTGAAGTGAACATAATCTGAAGACAACCCGGTATGTCATTCCAGGGGAACTGCTCCCAGAACCGCTTCACGGGCATCTTTCAGTATCTCCAGGCACGATTCCGAACTGGTTGACTCGGCATACATCTTCAGGCCTGATATTGCACCGGAAGGCCTTATCAGCAACCATTCCCCGTTTGTGAATAAAAACTTGAACCCTTCCAGTGTTTCAACTCTTTCTACAACCCTGTCGCCGAACCTGCCGAAAAAACCATTCCTGCACTTTTCTATTATGGCATTTTTTCTGTTCTTTTCCACCGCAAGCTCGACACGCTCAAAAGCAAAAAAACCGGTGATGTCGTGAACTTCATCAAGCAGCTCCCGAAGGCTTTTGCCTGTCTCAGCCATGAATTGCCATATAAGAAGCCCCGCCCATATACCGTCCCTGTCGGGAATATGGGATATAACAGATATTCCGCCGGTTTCCTCTCCTCCAACCAGAACCTTCTCCTTCAACATGATATTGCAGATATCCCGGAACCCCGACCTTACGCGGCGAACCGGGAGCGCGTAATTGCCGCAGAGTTTTTCGATCATCGAAGTGGCAGAAAAACCCGCAACAACTTTTCCTTCGTGACCTTTGTATTTATGCAGGTAATGAATTAGCAAAAGCATGATATTGTTGGCGTCGACATAATTTCCATTCACGTCCAGCATTGCAGCACGGCAGGCATCGCCGTCGACCGCCAGACCGCAATCCAGCTTGCCGTCTTTTTTAATCAGCGTTGAAAATTCTCTCAGGTTGCTGAAATCCGGTTCCGGAGATTTTCCGCCAAAGGCAAAATCCTGTTCACAATGCAGGCTCCGGACTCCCGGAAGCAGTTTCTTCATGATCTGCTGACCGGAGCCGAACATTGCATCAAAGGCAAATGAAAAATCCGATCGTGCGATTAAATCCAGGTCTATGTTATTTCTGACGTGATTTATATAAAGCTCTTCCAGATCGATATATTCGATGATTTTTTTATCTATGTATTCATCGAAATGGATGGATTCAAGATGAACCTCGCTGAACTCGGGAACCATGTTTTCAATGTTCCTTAAATCAGTATCAGCCAATGGTCCCCCAAAATGCCCCTTCAGCTTGATCCCGCTGTACATAAAGGCTTTGTTGCTGGCAGATATAATTATCCCCATCGAAGCTTTTTTCCTGACGGTGCCAAGGGAGACCATCGGGGAAGTTGCAAACCGGTCAGAAAGAAAGACCTTAATGCCTCCCACTGCAAATATCTTGGCCATGGTTTCGGCAAACATTGGTCCGCCGAACCTGGTATCATAGCCGATTACAACCGAGGGAGTGTTTTCTTTATGCTTGCCGACAAGCCAGCGGGATATGGCGCGGGCGGCCCTGGCAATGTTTCCTACCGTAAACTGGTCGGCAATTAGTGAGCACCAGCCATCCGGGCCGAATTTGATGTTTTCCATATGCTGTTCACGATAAAAGAGAAGTCTTATGTTTCTGCTAAAAAACAATTCCCTGTTAAGGTAAAAAAACTTCTTTTTTAAATATAGGAAAATTATCTGAATATCCGCCTCTCATTCAAAGCATTTTGATACAGACGCGCATTCCGGTTGTGTTCGGAGAGGGTTCGGGCGAAACGGTGATAACCGGAAAAATCTTCTCTTGCGGAAAAAAAGATATAATCATGTTCCTCTGCATTCAGAACCGCATCAATCGCCTGCAGAGGCGGGATAACTATCGGGCCGGGGGGCAATCCGGGATTTCGGTATGTATTGTAAGGAGAATCAATATCAAGATCGGCTCTTAATATCCTGTTGACAGTAATATCACCGAGGGCAAACTTTACGGTCGGATCGGCCTGTAATAGCATTCCCCTCCTTAAGCGATTTATGTACACTCCGGCAATTACGGGCATTTCTTCCGTCTTAACCGTTTCTTCGCTGACGATGGAGGCCAGGGTGCTGACCTGGACCCGGTCAAGTCCCAGTGCCTCTCTTTTCTGCTCCCGTTCATTGTTCCAGAATTTCAGGTACTCGCTTTTCATGCGCCGGAAAAATTGCTCGGCCGATGTATTCCAGTAAAATTCATAGGTATTCGGAATAAACAATGCAGGAAGCGTGGCATTGTCAAAACCCAATGACTCAATGAAATGAGTATTGTTTGCAAGGGCGGCTATTTCGGATGAATCGGCCTCGATCTGTCCGGATACAATTGAGGCTATATCTCCAATGGAGCGCTGGCTTATAAAAACAACCCGGACGGGGATCTGGCTGCCGGAGCGCAGCATATTGATCAGATCGTTATTGTTCATCCGGTCCTTCAAGCGGTAATTGCCGGGGTGTACGTTGTTATGATAATTTTTTTTGGCGGCAACCCATTCCAGGGAAGACATGTTCAGGACCAGGCCCTTCTTTTCAAGGATATTGAAAACGTCATCCGGTCCGGAGCCGGAAGGAATATAAATATCGGCTGAGACATTATCTCCGGTGGTAATATTGGGACGGAATGCCCTGTCCCATATAAACCAGGAGAAACCTGCTCCTGCAATGACCGCAATTGCAATCCCGGCCGCAAAAAGCCTCATCAATAAAGACCACCTGTTGTTTCTGCTGTTTTCCACTGTCATCTATGTTATCCTGATAGGGCAAAAGTAAAATAAAACGCCATTTTTAATGTTTAATTATCAAAAATATGACCAAAACAGGTAAAAAGTATGAACAACGGGCATTCCTGAAACAGGAGGAAAGGAAAATCCTTCATGGAAGATCAGAAGAGGATTATCCCATACTTGTGTGCAAGGGCGGTGAGCGTGTAGGACAGCACAAGCGCGAACAGGGGGGCAATTATCCAGACTATCCAGAATTTCCGGACTGTCCTGTCCACAATGACTTTTTTCCATCCGAGCTTGGATATTCCGACGGCAATTATCGCGAAGGTATTGAGCTGAACCAGTGATGTGGGTATTCCTCTTGTAACTGATGCCAGCAGCAGAAGAGTGGCTGTTACCGTCGAGACCAGGGTTGCTCCTACCGGCCCGAATTCAACGAGGCTTTTACCGGTGGATTGCAGCAACCGGTACCCGAAAAGGGAGCTCCCGATTGCGAAACAGGGAGCAATAATAAGGGTGGTCACTGTGATTATCATGATGAAATTCTCTTCACTGTCGGCATCTATGCCAAGTTCGTTCAAAACCATGGAAGCAATCGGCCCCGATGCATTCGCCACGTTGTTTGCCCCGATAGAAAAGGCAACATAGCATGAGGACACAAGAACAAGTATTTTAAGGACCAGGTGTTTTGACAATTTGTCATAATCAAGCAGTGTTGAATCCTTTATCCTTCTGTACAAGAGCTTTCCAATCAGAAGGGTAATGGCAAAGCCAATTACGGGCAACAGGAACCATGTCGGGATTATTTCATACAGCAATTTTGGAGAATTCAGCTGGCCGTAAAATATGGCCGGGCCGGAAATGGCAAAAACGGTGGCCTGGCTGGTTGACTGGGGAACTGCAAGATAATTGGCGATCAGCAATGAGAGTCCCACCGAAAAGAGCACAATGGATAAAACATCGGGAGTAAGCATTTCCGGAGGCATAAGCTCTTTGCCCATTGTTACCCCTACCCTCTTTCCTGCGGTGATTGCTCCCAGCAGGACGAATAGTCCGAATACCCCGGGTATTGCCAGTCTTTTTATTATATTGGCTCCGTATGCAGCTGAAAAAGAGGGAGCGGTTCCGCTGGCGCCCATATTCACAGCAAGGAACATGGCCGTTAAAAGAGGCAGAAGAAGTTCGCTGTACAAGGTATCCGAATTAGATTAATACCATCTGGTGATTCATTTATCCGGCCGGCATGAAAATAAACACCCTAAAACGGTAAAAATAGGAATAAATGTTTAAATACAATTGAAATTGACAGGCTATTGCGCAAGAGGTATTCTTTTCCGAAAAGATATCTGAAACATAATTGATTTTACAGCGTATTCTTATTTGTCATGGAGGGCAGAGCGGTCTGAAACGCTTATGCCGGCAAAATAGCCGGGGCATTAAATTACGAATATGTTTAAAAAAAAATGAAGTTTGCAGGATTTTTGTATATTTAGAAAATGATTTAAACCAGTGTCATTATGATTAACCTTTACCTGATCCATGTCTGACATCCTGTTTAACTATCTTAACCGGCGACTTCATGAAGCCGAAAATGATAAGGCAAAGCAGGTCAAAGAACCCGGACCGGTTGTAACCATTTCCCGGCAGAGCGGATGCTCGGCAAGAAGGCTGACCCAGAGACTGGCAGATGAGCTGAACAAACGACGCAAACCCGAAGAACAGTCAAGAGAATGGGATTATGTCAACAAGGAGCTTTTGCAGAAATCAGCACGCGAGCTTGATGTCAAACCATCGGAAATCGCCTATGTTTTCAAGTACCAGGAGAGAAATGCCCTCGGAGATATTTTTGCCTCCTATGCAAACAAATATTACAAGAGCGACCGGAAAATAAGGAAAACAATTGGCGATGTAATCAGGTCGATATCTATGGAGGGCAATATCATAGTTATCGGAAGGGCCGGCGTGGTCCTGACCAAGGACATAATGAAGTCTCTTCACATAAGCCTTGAGGCTCCCCTGGAGTGGAGGAGCTTGATGATCAGCGAGCGTTATGACCTTTCCTTTGCCGAAGCAAAAAAATCGGTTATAGAGATGGATAAGAAAAGACAAAGGTTCAGGGAATCTTTCGAAGGAAGAAATACCGACTATACATGGTTTGACGTGACTTTTAACCGGATGACCCTGACCGAGATCGAAATTGTCGAAACCATTATCAAAATGATGGAGGTGAAGAAACTTATCTGAGCTGCCGGAATGTGAGAGCGCAATAATTACCTGATCGCCTGAAATTCCCGGACAGTTAGGAAACATTTTACATATCCCTGACAGATTACCTGCCGGTCACATAGTGATCCTGACCAGGTTTTAAGACCATGCACCGAATAAAATCCGGAAAAATCCGTCCTTCAAACTAATGATTTAGTTTTTTGTATTACCTTTGATGCTTTAATCCAAACCAGGAAAAGTTATGAAAACATACAGATATCTTTCTCTGATAATTCTGGTACTTGCGGTCACCGGATACCGGCTGACTGCACAAAGAGATATTGCAGATCTCCGACTTCTGCTTTCATCCGAAGCGTGGGAGGAAGCGCTCGGGGAAACACACAGGCTGTTGAAAACCGACGGTGTTAATGCGCGGGTATGGTATAAGGGGGGCATAGCGCACAGGAACCTGATGAGACCTGACAGTTCACTTTATTATTTTCAGAAAGCGGCCGGCCTCGATCCCGACAATTACAGGTTTACTATGGCCCTGGCGGCCGCATATACCGGAATGAACCGCTTTACACCGGCAAAGGAATTATACGCCGGCCTTATCCTGCGCGATTCCCTGAGACTGGAACCATACATCCAGCTGGCCTCCCTGTTCCTCAGGGAAAATCAGCCGGGCAAGGCCCTTGAGATATACCGTGAATTAAGCGCAAGGGATACCGGCAATTACATATATTATAAAAACATTGCCACGTGTTACAGGCGTATGAGGAGGGATCCGGAAACAATAAGGTATCTGAAAATGGCTCATGAAAGAAACAGGGAGGATCTTTCAATCAATACCATGCTGGCAGAGCTATATATCATTACCAAAAATTACAGGGAGGGACTTGAGATTTCCGAGCGGGGACTGGAGGTTGACAGGACCAACCAGGAATTGCTCTTCTATAGCGGCTTTTTTAATTATGCGCTTGGACATCATCTGCAGGCTATCGTCAGACTGGCGCATGCAGAAAATGCAGGAAATGAATCGCTGAGGGTTATACAGTTCCTGGGGGTATGCTATTACCTTACGGGGAACTATGAAAAGGCCCGGGATTACCTGGAAGAAGCCATAGAATCCGGCTTGCGGGACCACAGGGTTTTCAATTACCTCGGCAAAATTTACCGGAAAATGGGCGATTATGAAATAAGCGAATATTACTTTCTCAATTCTCTTGCTGTACTTTCCCCTTCCGTGAGCTCGCTCACCGACACCTATCTGCAGCTTATTGAAACCTATAAGTCTTCGGGAGATACCGGTATGATAGTGGAAGCTTACAAGTCAGCACTGGTCTATGACAGCGACAATCCCTATCTCCATTACGGACTTGCATATACCCTGGATACCCGTTTGAAAGACAGGGAGGCTGCCCTCGTGCATTATATAAGGTTTTCGGAAATTGCCGGGCCATTCCTGGAAGCCGACGCTGACCTGCCCTCGCTCCTGGATCACTGTAATGCCAGGATAAGAAGGATAAGGGAAGACATGTTTTTCGAGAACAAGTGAACTTATCAGCCAGCTTGCAAGTTTTAATTAAAACTGCATGAATTAAAAACCATTCGGTTTTTTTTTTGTTATAACCACCGGAATGCAATAATCTTTGCTTTAGCCCCATTATTACTGTGGGTTTGACCGCGGGGAAACAAAGATCCCTTTTTTAAGCATTAAACCTGCCGGCATGCTGCCGAAGGGACAAATAACTCAATATGGCAAGATTTTTCTCAATAACGCTCATCCTGTTTGTTTTTCAACAATTCGCATTTTCCCAGGTAACGGGCAAAGTCACCGACTCGGAAACCGGCAAACCGGTCCCGGGTGCAACCGTCATTTACACCGCTGACGGGCAAGGCACAGTGAGCGATGCAGACGGCGAATTCAGCACGGGGCATACTGACCGGCTTACAATAAGCGCCATTGGATACAGAACCTCTACGGTGCAGGTAAGGCCCGGAAAAATGTGGTACCATATTTATCTTGATCCGGTCGAATACCATCTTCAGGAAGTCGTGGTGGAAGCCTTTAACCGCTCCCGCCGCCTCCTGGATGTTCCCGGCTCGCTATCGCTTATACCGGCCGAACAAATTGAAAGGGAGCAGCCTGTAACCATCGTGCCGGTCATCAACCGTGCCCCCGGAGTTTTTGCCCATTCTGGTGCGCTGAACACAAGCCGCATAACCATCAGGGGGATCGGGGCCCGTGTGCCCTACGCCACAGGGAAAGTGCGCGCCTACCTGAACAATATCCCGCTGACCAACGGATCGGGCATAAGCATAATTGAAGATATCGACCC
>SKQJ01000300.1 GCA_007119075.1 Bacteroidales bacterium
ATGGAAGAAGGTTTTTCAACTGCATCGCCCGAGGTAAGGGAAATGGGATTCGGCGCCGGAATGGGGCTTCCAAACATGAAGAAAAATGTAGATATTTTTGATATTTCCAGCAAAGTAGGGGTAGGGACCATAGTTGAAATGATATCATATTTGAATAAGGGGAGGAAGGCATGAAAAATACGGATTTTCATCATGCGCTTAAGATATTGAAAGATGTCTGCACCGGCTGCACCCATTGCATGAATATTTGCCCGACAGAGGCTATCAGGGTGAAAGACGGCAAGGCAGAGCTTATCAGCAACCGCTGTGTCGATTGCGGTTTTTGTTTCAGGGTTTGCCCGGTCAATGCAATCATTGTCGAGCAGGATGATTTCAACAGGATATTCGAATACAAGGTAAGGGTAGCGCTTGTCCCGGCGGTGCTGACCGGGCAGTTCCCCGAAAATGTCAGCACAAGGCAGATCCACAGCGAGCTGATGGAACTCGGCTTTACCCATATCTGTGAAGTGGAGCAGGGCGTGGAAGTGCTGCATGAAGCAATGATGGAATACATCGATAAGCACAGTGATACAAAACCGCTGATCTCCTCATTTTGCCCGGCGATCGTGCGGCTCATCCAGGTGAGATTCCCTGCGCTTGTCGATAATCTCATCCATCTCAAGCCCCCGCTTGACATAGCTGCTATGTATGTGAGCCGTCAGCTTGAGGATGAGGGCCATGACAGGGACGATACAGGCATTTTCTATGTGACGCCCTGCGCATCGAAAATAGCGGCGGTCAAGAGTCCGGTGGGCGAGAAGAACTCGCCCATAACCGGGGTTATTAATATGGATTTCATTTTCAATAAGGTATACACACGGATAAAGCAGGGCGGAGGCATTTCCTGCCGTCTGCCCGAGGTCAGGCAGGTTTCGGAACGTTCCGTCCTCTGGAGCCTTACAAACGGCGAGTCTGCCCAGGCTCAGGGAAGGTGCCTGGCCGTCGATGAGATACATAATGTCATTAATTTTTTGGAACAGCTCGAAAACGAGGAGATGAAAGATATTGACTTTCTTGAGCTCCGCGCCTGTGACGAAAGCTGTGCCGGGGGCGTCCTTACCACAGAAAACCGCTTTTTTACCGTGGAAAGGCTCAAGAAGCGGGCAGCCCTTGCCGGCCGTGAAAATAATCCGGACCAGCCGGTTACCTGCAAAGGCATAATTCACTACAAGCACCGGTTAAAGCAGGAGATAGGCCTCGAGCCTGTTCAGCCAAGGTCAATGCTAAAGCTGGACGAAGACATGTCGGAGGCAATGAAGAAGATGAAGAGAGTACAGGAAATAAGCAAATGCCTGCCCGATGTGGACTGCGGCGCATGCGGCTCTCCAACCTGCCAGGCGTTCGCCGAAGATATTGTGCAGGGATATTCAAGGCTGAACCAGTGCGTATTTGTCCAGCGCATATTTGAAAAAAAGGGGATCCTTACGGCGGAAGAATCATTTGAGATAATGAAGGGGGTCTGGGGCGGCGACAAAATGGACAGAAATTGTTAATTGAACAGAGTAAATAAATAAATCAGAAAAGATGAAGGTTTCCGATTTGGTCAGAGAACTTGGACTCAGGGTTTATTCGGGCGAAAAAGGCCTGGAAAAAGAAATAACCGGGGGGTATGCCTCCGACCTGCTGAGCGACGTGATGGGAAATGCCGGTGATGGCATGGTCTGGATAACCCTTCAGACCCACAGGAATATTATGGCCATTGCATCCCTGAAAGAGCTGGCCGCAGTTGTGCTTGTCAGGGGACTAAAACCTGATGCCGACACCGTCGCCAGCAGTGATGCAGAAAATATCCCGGTACTGGGAACACAGGAGAGAGCTTTTGAGCTGGCCGGTAAACTATACGCCCTGCTTAACGACAAACTTGGTGAAAACGAACCAGCCAGTCATAACAATGAAAAGGGTAATTAAAAATTGACATGAAGGATTTCAGGGCCGATCTGCATATTCATTCAGTACTTTCCCCCTGCGGCGACCTGGACATGAGTCCGCGCCGCATAATTGAAAAGGCAGTGGAGATGAAGATCGATATCCTTGGAATTACCGACCATAACTCCACAAGGCACGGACCGCTGATGCGCAGGCTGGGCAATGAAAAAGGCCTGTTCGTGATTACCGGTGCAGAGGTGACAAGCAGGGAAGAGGTACATTGCCTCGCGTTCTTTGAAAATGACATCCGGCTTTCGTTATTCCAGGATTACCTGGATGAATGGCTTATTCCTTTTCCCAACGACCCTGATAGATTCGGACACCAGGTGGTTGTCGATGAAAATGATATGATAATCGACGAGGTCGGGAACCTGCTGATTTATTCGATTGACCGGAGCGTGGGCCAGATAGAAAAGGCAGTTCATGAACTTAACGGCATATTCATACCTGCTCATGTTAACAGGCAGAGAAACAGTATAATCAGTCAGCTCGGCTTTGTGCCCGGCGATATCAACGCCGATGCACTGGAGATCTCAAGGCATACAGGCAAAGATGAGTTCCTGGGTTCCAATGCCTATCTGACTGATTACACTTTCATTCAGAGCTCTGATGCGCATTTTCCAGGTGACATAGGACGTGCATATTCAGTATTGAAGCTGCAGGAGGCCAGTTTCGGGGAAATAAAAAAAGCGCTCTTAAAGCAGGAAGGAAGGGAGGTGGTGCTGCCATGAAGGATATTTCATTGCATATACTTGATGTTGCGCAGAACTCCATCGCTGCAGGGGCGACCAGGGTGGAGATATCGGTCCGGGAAAAACCCTGGCTGGATGAACTGGAAATTGCCATAGAAGATAACGGGAACGGAATGACAGACGAGGCACTGTCCAGGGTTGAGGATCCCTTTTACACCACCCGCACAACCCGGAAGGTGGGGCTTGGCATACCCCTGTTAAAGCACAGTGCCGAACAGGCCGGGGGAAGCTTTGCGATACGTTCGGTTCCCGGAAAGGGAACCTCTCTTGTTGCTGTATTCGGCCGCTCTCACATTGACAGGCCACCAGTTGGTGACATTGCAGGCGTTATAAGCAGTCTGGCCGGAATGAATCCGGGAATGGATTTTATTTACAGGCATGCCGCTGCCGCTCAGGGAAGTACCGGAGAATATGTGTTTGATACCAGGGAAGTAAAGGCTGTTCTGGGTGATATACCCTTAAGTGAGCCGGCGGTTATTCTTTACCTGAAGGAATTGATAGAGGCAAATACCGAATGTGCGGAATAACGGTTGAAAACATGAATAAAAGTCATAAAATAAATATAGCGATTGAAATACCTTTGCGCACCTGAACAAAACCCGCATATTAAATTAAAAACAGATAGACAAACATGAAAAAAGTAAAATCACTGGACGATCTGAAAAGAATGAAGGAAGGTCTTCAGGCAAATATTGCACTCAGGGAAAAAAGTGAGCATCCCGAAGCAATGACGCAGATCAAGGTTGCCATGGCCACCTGCGGAATCGCCTCAGGGGCAAAGGAGGTTATGGATTTTTTCATAACCAACCTTGCCAAGAGAAATATCGATGCCATAGTGACCCAGACCGGGTGCATGGGCTATTGTTATGCCGAACCCACCGTCGAAGTGCGGCTTCCGGGTCAGGACCCGGTTGTTTACGGAGACGTCGACGTTAAAAAGGCCGACGAGATCATTGAAAAACACATTAAGGAGGGTGAACTGGTAGATGGCATCATACCGGTAAATTATGAAACTATAGATAAAAAATATTCAGGAGGGATTTAACAATGTCTAAATACAAAATGCACATTCTCGTATGCGGGGGAACCGGCTGTCATGCTTCATCCAGCAACCTGCTGCTTGAAAATCTCAGGGAACAGGTGGCCGGGAAAGATCTTGCAGGCGAGGTTCAGGTCATAGCGACAGGCTGTTTCGGCTTCTGTGAAAAGGGCCCCATCATCAAGATCATTCCGGACAACACTTTCTATACCCAGGTCCAGCCGGCAGATGCCACTGAGATAATAGAGGAACATGTCATAAAGGGCAGACAGGTAGGACGGCTGCTGTACAAGGACCCCGTCAATAAAGAGGTCATCAGTGATTCAAGGAAAATGGGATTTTATAAAAAGCAGATCCGTGTCGCCCTTCGCAATTGCGGATTCATAGATCCCGAAAACATCGATGAATATATTGCCGCCGATGGATATAGCGCGCTGGGCAAAGTGCTGACCTCAATGACTCCCGAGCAGGCCACCAAAGAGATTATCGACTCCGGGCTGCGTGGGCGGGGCGGCGGAGGATTTTCCACGGGGATCAAATGGGATATTGCAAGGAAAGTCCAGGCCGACCAGAAATATGTGGTGTGCAATGCCGATGAGGGAGATCCCGGGGCATTCATGGACAGGTCTATCCTGGAAGGGGACCCCCATTCGGTTATCGAGGCCATGATAATCAACGGGTATTGTATCGGTGCCGACTGGGGACTGGTTTATATCAGGGCCGAGTACCCCCTTGCTATTGAGCGGCTTAAGACAGCACTCGGCCAGGCCCGGGAATACGGCCTGTTGGGTGAGGATATACTTGGCACAGGTTTTAATTTCGATATTGAGATCAGATACGGGGCAGGCGCATTCGTGTGCGGCGAAGAAACCGCCCTCATCCAGTCAATGGAAGGCCACAGGGGAGAACCTACATTCAAGCCTCCCTTCCCTGCCCAGTCGGGTTACCTGGGAAAGCCCACCAACGTGAACAACGTGGAGACCTTTGCCAATATCCCCGTGATTTTCAATAAAGGGGCGGAATGGTTTGCGTCAATAGGCACTGAGAAATCCAAAGGAACAAAAGTTTTTGCCCTTGCCGGAAAGATCAATAACGTCGGCCTTATAGAGGTGCCTATGGGTACCACGCTGCGGGAAGTGATATTTGAAATTGGCGGAGGCATAAAGGACGGAAAGAAATTCAAGGCAGTGCAGACCGGCGGACCTTCCGGGGGCTGCCTGACCGAAAAGCATCTTGACACACCCATCGATTTTGACAATCTCCTGGCCAGCGGCTCCATGATGGGCTCGGGCGGGATGATTGTCATGGACGAGGATGACTGCATGGTGTCGGTGGCAAGGTTCTACCTTGACTTCACGGTCGAGGAATCGTGCGGTAAATGCACTCCCTGCCGGGTCGGCAACAAAAGGCTTTACGAGCTGCTTGATGTTATTTCAAAGGGTAACGGCACACATAAGGACCTTGATAAACTCAGAAATCTTGGCGAGGTTATAAAGGACACTTCGTTGTGCGGACTTGGACAGACATCTCCGAACCCGGTTTTGTCCACCATGGATAATTTCTGGGATGAATACCTGGCCCATGTGGAAGATCACAGATGCCCTGCCGGTCAATGCAAGGACCTTATCAGGTACGAAGTTGTCGCCGAAAATTGTGTGGGATGTACCGCCTGTGCCCGGAACTGTCCGGTAAACTGTATTTCCGGCGAACGCAAGGAGGTTCACTTCATCGATCAGAGCATTTGCATCAAATGCGGTGTTTGCTTTATGAAATGCAAGTTCAATGCAATAAGTGTATCATAAATTTATATCGAAACAGAAAATGGGAAAGCTTAAAGTCAAAATAGATAACAAACTGGTAGAGGTAGAACAGGGAACAACTATACTGGAAGCCGCCAGAAAAGTCGATGTGGACATACCCACCCTGTGTTACATGAACCTGGGAGATATGGATATTGAACATAAACCCGGCGGCTGCCGCATATGCGTGGTCGAGGTCGAAGGAAGAAGGAATCTTGCCCCTTCGTGTGCGACTGACTGTTACGATGGCATGAATGTCAAAACGCACAGCATCAGGGTCATGAATGCAAGGCGCACCGTGCTGGAGCTCATGATCTCCGACCATCCCTTCGAATGCCTTACATGTGCAAAATCGGGGAACTGCGATCTTCAAAGCACCGCAATAAAACTGGGCATCAGGGAGATTAATTATCCCGGCGAAAAGTCAACCTACAAACCCGATTTTTCTCCCGCCATTATCCGGGAAATGGATAAATGCATAATGTGCCGGCGATGTGAAAAAATGTGCAACGAAGTCCAGACCGTCGGCGTGCTTTCTGGGATAAACAGGGGGTTCGAAGCGGTGGTTGCACCTGCTTTTGAAAGGGACCTTGACCACAGCGAGTGTACCTACTGCGGACAATGTGTGGCTGTCTGCCCCACCGCCGCGCTTACCGAGGTGGATCATACCAACCAGGTGCTGCGCGCACTGGCCGATCCTTCCAAAACCGTAGTGGTTCAGACTGCCCCGGCGGTAAGGGCCGCACTGGGTGAAGAATTCGGAATGGAACCGGGCACACTGGTAACCGGCAAAATGGTGGCAGCTCTTCGCCAGCTGGAATTCGACTATGTTTTCGATACCGACTTTGCCGCCGACCTGACAATAATGGAAGAGGGTGCAGAAATATTGAGCCGGCTGAGCAGACATTTGTCAGGCGATACATCTGTTAAGCTGCCGATCCTGACATCGTGCTGTCCCGGATGGGTGAGCTTTTTCGAGCACCATTTCCCCGATCTGCTTGATGTTCCCTCTACGGCAAGATCGCCGCAGCAGATGTTCGGCTCAATCGCAAAGACCTATTTTGCCGAAAAGATAAAAACCGACCGCAAGGATATGGTGGTTGTGTCTATCATGCCATGCGTGGCCAAAAAATACGAATGCACCAGGGAAGAATTTTCGGTCGACGGCAATCCGGATGTTGATTACTCGATTTCCACCCGCGAGCTGGCTAACCTGATCAAAAGGGCAAACATTGATTTCAATAAGCTGCCTGACGAGGAATTTGACGCTCCGATGGGTGAGTCGACAGGAGCCGGAGTAATTTTCGGGGCAACCGGTGGGGTTATCGAGGCGGCCGTAAGAAGCGCCTACGAGCTTTACACAAAAGAAACCCTTGAAAAGGTTGATTTTGAGCAATTGAGAGGGATGGAAGGGATTCGCGAGGCAACGGTCGACTTCAATGGGTTTCCCCTGAAAATCGGCATAGCTAACGGATTGGGCAATGCCCGCAAGCTGCTCGATGAGGTTCGTTCGGGCAAGAGCGAGTTCCATGCCATTGAAATAATGGCCTGTCCGGGAGGCTGCATCGGCGGAGGCGGCCAGCCTCTCCACCATGGCAATTCTGCTATCCTGAAGGAACGCCAGAAAGCCATATACAGGGAGGATGCAAACAAGCCTTTGAGAAAGTCGCATGAAAATCCTTCAATAATAAAGCTTTACGAAGAGTACCTGGGTGAGCCCCTGGGCGAAAAAGCCCATCATCTGCTTCATACCAAATATTTCCGGAGGGGCAGGACAATCTGTATCGAACCCGATGTGAAGGAAGCCGAATAAACAGGGATACAATTGAATATCCCTGCGAAAGGTATAACAAGGACATATATATTCAAAGAATAAACAGGAGGACCAAAATGTCAGCAATCAAGATAAGACTCAAGGAAAATGACCTTCAGCAACTCAAGGATGTATGCAAATCGTTCAATAACGAGGAAGGCGAACTGATAAACGTACTTCACAAGGCACAGGGGATTTTCGGATACCTGCCCGCAGAAGTGCAGGAGGTTGTTGCCCGTCAGCTTAAAATTTCAGTAGCTAAGGTATATGGGGTAGTGACTTTCTATTCGTTTTTTACCATGGTGCCACGGGGCAGATACCCGATTTCCGTATGTACGGGGACGGCCTGTTACGTGCGGGGAGCTGAAAAGGTGCTCGATGAGTTCAAGCGCCTTATCAAGGTCCCTGTAGGCGAGACCACGCCTGATGGCAAATTTTCCATCGCGGGCCTGCGTTGTGTGGGGGCTTGCGGGCTTGCCCCTGTTGTGCTGATAGGTGACAAGACATACGGCCGGGTAGCTCCCGACGGGGTAAGGAAAATTCTGAAGGAATACGACGACAAATAAAACCTGTAAGCGATGCGGGAAAACGCATCTATCGGGAAATTTGATCCGGTCCGTGACGGCAGCCCCTGTGAAAATGAGAGACCGGATCCAATAAAGATTACTGAAGCATGAAAAACTGACCGTCGCTAGTCATTTCCATATGATTAACAGACCTGTCATGTACCCTGAAGTTAAAGGGGAACCTTACAAAAGCCCTGACCGGTTCACCGTTCAGACGGGCCGGTTCCCATTTGCCCGGCAGCTGCTCCACGGTTTCCCTGAGTATTTCATTTACAGCAGGGGAAAAACCTTCAAGCACATGCACACCTGCCAGTTCGCCGGTTTCCATAATGACTGCCCCGATAACGACCAGATCATGAATTTCATGAAGCGGCAGCTCATTTAATGCAATTCTTGCATTTATAAACTTCTGGAAAAAATCATTGCCCCGGGAATAAAGCGGAGGGTTGTCGGTCGTAAAAAAAATATCATGGATGTATTCAGTGCCGTCCGGGTAGTAATTTCTGTTAGACAC
>SKQJ01000029.1 GCA_007119075.1 Bacteroidales bacterium
TAAACGGGTCCAGGAAACTAATCTCGCCTGCATCCAATTTCCCATTCGAGATACTCTTTCTCCGTGATGACGATATTCCCCAATACGTGGCTGACGGGGTAGCAGATGCAGGGATTGTTGGCGAAAATGTGCTTAAGGAATCGGGCAATCAGCTTGAGATCCTTGAAAGGCTTGGCTTTGCACGCTGCAGGCTCTCACTGGCAGTGCCTAAGGGAGTCGATTATACCGGGCCGGAATATTTTGCCGGGAAAAGGATAGCAACATCATACCCCCGGATTCTCCAGTCATATTTGTCAGAGCGCCACATACCGGCTGAAATTCATGTGATAAACGGATCAGTGGAAATAGCCACCGGTATCGGCCTTGCCGATTCGATTTTCGATATCGTGAGCACAGGCAGCACGCTCCTCGGCAACGGACTGAAAGAGGTCGAAAAGGTCATGGATTCAGAGGCCGTGCTGCTGGCGTCCCCGCTCATGAATGTCGAGAAAAAGAAAATCGCCGGCGAATTTCTGTTCAGGCTGCGGACCGTCCTGGCATCCAGGAACAATAAGTATATTCTTCTGAATGCCCCAAACGACAAAATTGATCAGATAATAAAAGTTCTTCCGGGAATGAAGAGTCCGACGGTGCTGCCCCTGGCCATTGAAGGGTGGAGCTCTGTTCACTCGGTGGTGAATGAAAACGATTTCTGGCAGGTGATCGGGAAATTAAAGGAATATGGAGCCGAGGGCATCCTGGTCATTCCTATCGAGAAAATGATTGTTTGAGTTCTTATGACTGGCCTCCCCTACGGACGAATGGCGGGCGGACGATATGAGTGCAGGGAAGATGACGGCCGTCCGGGATAAATTAATAAATAAACAAACTCCTAACTTGATCATATTATGAAGGTAATTATCAACCCCCCGGTTGCAGAATGGGGAGACTTATGCAACCGTCCCCTGATTGACAATGCAAGGCTTGAAAAGAACGTCAGGGAAATCATGGAGAATGTGCGCAGGGGCGGCGATGAGGCTCTCAGGGAATACACCCGCCGGTTCGATGGCGCCGATATAGACGATTTCAGGGTTCCCGACCACCGGATCGCCTCCTCGGTGAACGAACTCGATCCCCGGCTGCTGGAAGCAGTTGAACTTGCAATAAAAAACATAGAGTCATTTCATGCAGCACAGAAACCCGAAGAAGTGCATGTCGACACCATGCCCGGGGTTAGCTGCAGCATGCGGTACCTGCCCGTTGAAAAAGTCGGGCTTTACATACCGGGGGGGTCCGCGCCCCTTTTCTCAACGGTATTGATGCTGGGACTTCCCGCCAGGATTGCCGGCTGCAGGGAAGTGATCCTTTGCACCCCTCCCGGCCCAAACGGTGATATCCATCCGGCCGTTCTTTATGCTGCCTCCAGATCATCAATCACATCTGTATACACTATTGGAGGGGCACAGGCCATTGCGGCTATGGCCTGGGGCACCGAAACCATTCCGAAGGTCGACAAGCTCTTCGGTCCCGGCAACCAGTGGGTAACCATGGCCAAACAACTGGCTGCGAGTGAAGGCATTGCCATTGACCTGCCTGCCGGCCCCTCGGAGGTTACAGTGGTAGCCGATAAATCGGTGCCCCCTGAATTCATAGCGGCCGACCTGCTTTCCCAGGCCGAACATGGTGCTGACAGCCAGGTAATGCTTGTCACCACCGACGCCGGAATTATCGGGCCGGTTAAGATCGAAGTCGAGCGTCTTCTGAAAAGGCTTCCCAGGAGGAAGATAGCCGAAGCAGCACTCAAATTCAGTAAAATACTGGTATTCAATGATTATGATATTCTAATGGATTTCGTAAACACCTATGCTCCGGAACATTTGATTATTGCAACCTCCAACTATAATGATCTTTCCGGGAAGGTTCTGAACGCCGGATCCGTTTTTCTTGGTAATTTTACTCCCGAGAGCGCAGGTGATTATGCTTCGGGCACCAATCATACTCTTCCTACCAATGGGTTTGCACGGGCCTGGAGCGGGGTCGGCACAGAAGCCTTCATGAAAAGGATAAGCTTCCAGGAGGTTTCGGGCAAAGCCCTGCAGGTCCTCGGCCCGATGGTTGAATTTATGGCCCAGGCAGAAGAGCTTGAAGCGCACCGCCAGGCTGTTAAGGTCAGGCTTGATTACCTGGTCAATCAAAAAAATCTATCATGGGATCAGTCAATTCACTGATAAGGAAAAACATCAGAAGCCTGAAGCCGTATTCCTCCGCAAGGGATGAATACCAGGGTGACGCCGCAGTTTTCCTCGATGCGAATGAAAATCCCTATTTTGCCCCCCTGAACAGATACCCCGACCCGCGGCAGAGAAGCCTGAGGAGCGTCATCTCCGGAATAAAATCAATACCGGATGAAAACATATTTCTGGGCAACGGCAGCGATGAGGCAATTGATATCCTGGTAAGGGCATTTTGCGAACCGGGATCAGACAACATTGTTTCAATAGATCCTACTTACGGCATGTATGAGGTCACGGCAGCAATTAATGGGGTTGAATTCAGGAAAGCTCCGCTGGGAGAGGATTTTTGCCTTGACAACCGTGAAATAAGGAGAATGGCCGACAGAAACACAAAAATCATCTTCCTCTGCTCCCCCAATAATCCCACGGGAAACAGTCTGTCGAAACAGGAGGTGGAAGAGCTGCTGGGATGGTTCGGCGGATTGCTTGTAATTGATGAGGCTTATATTGATTTTTCTTCCCGGCCCGGATTCATTGATGAAACCCTGAAAACACACAACATGGCTGTGCTGCAAACCTTGTCAAAAGGCTGGGGAAGGGCAGGAATAAGGCTGGGTATGGCATTCGGGAACAGTGAGATAATAGAAGTGATGAACAAGATCAAGCCCCCCTACAACATTAATTCCCTGACGGCTGAGGAGGCTGTCAGGACTCTCGGAAGGGCCGAGGAAGTGCGGCAACATATCAATGAGATCATCTGTGCCCGGGACTTGCTCAGGGAAAAGCTTGACAAGATTGAATATGTTGAGAAAATTTATCCCTCCGATGCCAATTTCATGCTTATCAGGGTGGTCAATGCCGACAGGATTTATGAACACCTTAAGGCACAAAAGATAATAGTGCGCAACCGTTCAAATGCGAGGGGGTGCGAAAACTGCCTGAGGATAACTGTTGGCACAGCCGAAGAAAATGACCGGATGCTGAATGCAATGAGAAACTACAAACCAGAAAGATGAAGAAAGCGTTGTTTATTGACCGTGACGGGACACTGATAGTCGAGCCTCCCGATGATTACCAGGTTGATTCACTTGAAAAACTTGAATTTCTCCCGGGTGTTTTCAGGGCTATGTATACAATCGGGAGATATTTGGACTACGAGCTGGTAATGGTCTCAAATCAGGACGGATTGGGCACGGAAGCCTACCCTGAGGCCGATTTTGTCAAGGTCCAGGAAAAAATGCTTCAGACTTTTGAGAATGAGGGGATTGTTTTCGACGACATTCTGATCGACAAATCCCTACCATCCGATAACCTTCCCACGCGAAAGCCCGGCACGGGACTTCTGACGAAATATATGACCGGAGAGTATGATCTGGAGAACAGCTATGTGATCGGCGACCGAATCACCGACATCAGGCTCGCGGCGAACCTGGGAGCAAAAGGGATACTCATTGCCGGCCCCGATAAGCTTGCCGAGCTGAAGGAGCAATCACTCGAATCCAGCTGTGTGCTGATTGCGGGTGACTGGCAGGAAATACTTACGTGTCTGCTTCTGCCTGCCAGGTCGTCCAATGTTAAAAGGGAGACCTCTGAAACCAGTATCGAGGTTGACCTGGTTCTCGACGGAAAGGGTCGGGCCGAAATAAAAAGCGGACTGGGATTTTTTGACCATATGCTTGAGCAGATTGCCAGGCATTCAGGATGTGATCTGAAAATAACAGTGGAAGGAGACCTTCACAGGGATGAGCATCATACCATTGAAGATACCGGTCTTGCCCTGGGCAGCGCTTTTTACCAGGCTCTGGGCAGCAAGAGAGGAATGGAGCGTTATGGCTTCTTCCTTCCCATGGACGACTCGGCCGTCCTGGCCGGAATTGATTTCGGGGGCAGGTCATGGCTTAACTGGAATGCGGAATTTAAAAGAGAGATGATAGGCGATTTGCCCACCGAGATGTTTTCACATTTTTTCCATTCATTCTGTGAGGAGGCCAGGTGCAATCTTTATATCAGCGCAACAGGCAAAAATGAGCATCATAAGATCGAGGCGATTTTCAAGGCATTTGCCCGCAGCATAAAAATGGCGGTACGGAGGGAGCCGCTCAACGATGAACTGCCCACAACCAAGGGATTGCTGTAATCATCGATAAAACCTGTTTGCCGGCAGGGCCGCGGGACTGCCGGCCCGGGCCGGTCAGCCGATACAGCCGATACAGCCGATACAGCCGATACAGCCGATACAGCAGGGTCATCATACCCTGAAAAGAAACCGATTTAAAAGATGCAGGAAAACAACATAGTAATTATAAAATACAACGCCGGCAATATCAGGTCGGTCGATTTCGCCCTCCGCCGGCTTGGGATAAATGCCGAAATAACCGGCGATTCCGACAGGATCCGGGCTGCCTCAAAGGTCATCTTCCCGGGTGTCGGCGAAGCCTCGGGCACGATGGAGTACCTCAGGCTTCGGGGACTGGATGTGGTGATCCGCAGGCTTACCCAGCCCGTGCTGGGAATTTGCCTCGGAATGCAGCTTATGTGCAACTTTTCTGAGGAAGGAGACACCGAATGCCTGGGCATTTTTGACACCAGCGTATTGAAGTTTATTACCGGAAAGGTGCCCCATATGGGCTGGAATGCACTGGAGAATACTAAAGGGCCCTTGTTCCGAAAGCTCGGGCGGGGATCGTATGTTTATTACGTCCATTCATATTACATTCCGGAAAACAAATATACAACTGCAAGCAGCATATACAGTGACCGGTTTTCCGGGGCAATGCAGCATGACAATTTTTTTGCCACCCAGTTCCACCCCGAAAAATCGGGCAGCACCGGGGAGCAGATACTGAAAAATTTTATTTCGCTATGATAGATATTATTCCTGCCATTGACCTGATGGACGGCAAATGTGTCAGACTGAGCCAGGGAGATTTCAGTTCCCGGAAGGTTTACTCGTCCGATCCGGTCGACATGGCCATGAGATTCGAAGACTACGGCTTTAAAAGACTCCATCTTGTCGATCTTGACGGGGCCGATCAGGGCCGGTTGAAGCATCTTAAGATACTCGAGAAAATCGCCGGCAAAACAGGTTTGCTGACCGACTTCGGGGGAGGGGTGAAAAACCTGTCAGACGTTCGTTCTATCATCAATGCAGGTGCATTTATGGTATGCATTGGCAGCATGGCCGTAAAGGACGAGGAGGAGCTGGATCTGGTTCTGCAGCAATTCGGCCCTGACAGGATAATTCTTGCCGCCGACGCAAAGGATGATCAGCTGGTTATCTCAGGCTGGAAAGAACCGGCCGGGATCCCGGTGCTTGATTTTATCGGGAAAATGACCGGCAAAAACATTGCCAGGATACTGTGCACCGACGTAAACAGGGACGGAATGCTTGGAGGCACATCTGTAGCCCTTTATGAAAAAATACTGGAGCGGTATCCCGGATTGTATCTCATAGCAAGCGGAGGAGTAGGCGGAATCGGGGACATAGAATTGCTCGAAAGATCGGGTGTTCCCGCAGTCGTTTTCGGAAAGGCCTTTTACGAGGGAAAGCTCGGTATCGATGAAATGAAAGATTACCTTTAGCTCATGTTCCGGGGAGGAAATTTATTGGTGCGATGATTTCGAAACGCCTCTTCCGGTGGTAATCCAATTTTGAAGGGACTTGTCTTTTCCCCGGTCGAATCAAAGACGATATAGCAAATTATTAACCAAAAAACTGAAAAATGCTGGCAAAACGGATAATCCCCTGCCTGGATGTTCTCGACGGCAGGGTGGTCAAGGGAGTGAACTTTATAAACCTTAAGGAAATCGGCGACCCCGTTGAACAGGGTGCATGGTATTCCGACCAGGGGGCGGATGAGCTTGTTTACCTGGATATCACAGCCACACACGAGAAAAGGAAACTGCTGGCCGGACTGGTCAGACGGGTTGCCGAAAATATCAATATTCCGTTTACGGTAGGAGGCGGGGTGAATCATATTCAGGACGCTGATGCCCTGCTGAGTGCCGGGGCCGATAAGATCAGTGTAAATTCGGCCGCACTTATGAACCCCGCCCTGGTGGATCAGATAGCAAAATCGTTCGGCAGCCAGTTTCTGGTAGTAGCAATAGATGCGAAAAATGTTGACGGAAGATGGGTGGTTTACCGGAACGGGGGCAGGCTTGCTACCGACCGCGAACTTTTTGAATGGGCCAGTGAAGTGTGGATGCGGGGTGCAGGCGAAATACTTTTCACTTCGATGGATCATGACGGGGTCAAAAACGGATACGCCTGCAGGGAACTTGCAATGATTTCCGATACACTCCCCATACCGGTGATCGCTTCGGGCGGGGCGGGGGCGCCGGAACATTTCCTGGAGGCATTCAGGGAAGGGAAAGCGGATGCCGCACTTGCCGCCAGTGTTTTCCATTATAATGAAATAACCATACCCGAACTGAAAAAATATCTGAAGGATCATGATATTCCTGTCAGGGCATAATCATCGTCAAACCTGCAAACCTTCACGGCAGCGACCTGGTGCAGGCAGCGTCAAGGCTGTCCAGTGGCCGGCATTGCTGATCATTAACCGTGGACCTGCCGAAAATGAAAAAATGGATAATCAACCAAACTTAATATGATTGAAAATATTGATTTCGACAAGGGCGATGGACTCGTGCCCGTTGTAGTCCAGGACGCCGGCACGCTGAAAGTCCTTATGCTCGGGTATATGAACCGGGAAGCCTGCGAAAGAACAATTGCTACCGGCAGGGCCACCTTCTTCAGCCGCTCCAGGAATGAATTGTGGGAAAAAGGGGAGACCAGCGGCAACTGGATGAAGGTCAGAGACATGGCGAGCGACTGCGACAATGATGCCATTCTGCTCAGGGTGGAGCCCCAGGGCCCCGTTTGCCATACCGGTGCCGAAACCTGCTTTAATGAAAAAAACAGGGATGAGCTTTCGTTTTTAGGGCAGCTTGACGCGCTGATATCGGCAAGAAAGAGGGATCTTCCCGAAAACTCATATACAACTTCGCTGTTTCGGGCCGGGATCAGCAAAATTGCACAGAAGGTAGGGGAGGAAGCGGTCGAGCTCATAATTGAAGCCATGGATGAAAATAACAAGGAACTGTTCCTTAATGAAGGAGCCGACCTTTTGTATCATATGCTGGTGCTGCTGCATCACAGGGATTTTTCCCTGGGCGATGTTGTGGATGTTCTGAAGAAAAGGCATTCGTAGCCGGGTCAATTTTTCATATATTGCAAAATATTAAAAGAATAATCATATGAACCCCAGGACTTTCAATTTGCCGTTATTTGCCGTGATCCTGCCGGCTTCCGCCTTTTTCTTCTTTCTGCTGAACAATTGCGGCACTGCTGATACCGCCGACAATTACCATGAAAAAGCAATCCTGGAAAGGGCTGCCGTTTTTTTCCGGCCCATGCCGGAAAACGCCTTCCCCCAGGGACAAGAGGCATCTCAGGAACTGATCGATCTGGGAAAAATGTTATATTATGAACCCCGCCTTTCCAGGAGCGGACTGATCAGCTGTCACACATGCCATAACCTTGGCCTCGCCGGAGTCGATAATCTGCCGGTTTCCCTGGGCCACAGCTGGCAAAAGGGTCCGCGAAACGCTCCCACCGTGCTGAACGCCGCCCTGCATAGCTCCCAGTTCCATGACGGCAGGGAACCTGACGTGGAATCGCAGGCGGTTATGCCGCTACTCGATCCCGTGGAAATGGCTGCCACCGAAGAGCATGTTCTCGGGGTACTGAATTCAATACCGGAATATGTGGAACGGTTCCATGCCGCCTTTCCGACCGCCGATGAACCCGTAACCTTCGGGAATGTCGGTGTTGCCATCGGGGCTTTTGAACGGATTTTGCTGACATATTCCAGGTTCGACAGCTTCATAAATGGAGATACCGGGGCGCTGACCGCAGACGAGCTCCGGGGGCTCGAGACCTTTATGGATGTTGGTTGCATTGCATGCCATGTGAGGGAGACACTCGGCGGTCAGACCTTTGCCAGATTTATTACTCCCCTTGAAAAATCAGGAGACGCAGAGCCCGATCCCGGCAGGTTCGATGTAACCGGAAGGGAAGAAGACCGGCACTTTTTCAAGGTTCCCTCATTGCTGAACGTGGCGGAAACCTATCCCTATTTTCATGACGGAAGCGAGTGGTCGCTCGCCGCTGCAA
>SKQJ01000376.1 GCA_007119075.1 Bacteroidales bacterium
ATGAATTCTATGTATACTAGGTTTCTGTTGGTTATAGGCCTGTTCTTTGTTTCAGCCATGTCTGTTTTTCCCCAGGTTTCGCCCGTTGAGGTAGCAAGGTCGGAAAACAAGATTGTAATAGAGCAGAAGGTATATTACGTTCATATCGTCAAGCCCGGTCAAACTCTTTATTCCATCAGCCGGGCATATAATGTGCCCCAAAAAGAAATCCTTCTCGAGAATCCCAATGCCTATATAGGAATCCAGTCAGGGCAGGCCCTTAAAATCCCCTTCGTGCCCGAAACCACCGCCCAGGCATTTTTGCCCGAAGAAGAAGAAGATGGCGATTTTGTCTTTCATACGGTGGAGCCGGGGCAGACGCTTTTTTTTCTATCCAGGGCATATGATGTGGAGATAGAAGATATTATAAGCCTGAATCCCGGAGTGGACGAAGTGCTTTCAGTCGGCCAGTCAGTAAGGATACCTGCCCGTAAAGCATATGTCAGCCGCGAGGGATTCCCGACCGAGGATGATAATTATCTTTATCATAAGGTAGAACAGGGAGAGACCCTTTATTCGCTTTCAAGAATTTATAATGTGCCGGTGCGGTCCATTGTGAGGGAAAACGACCGGCTTATGTGGGGCCTCAAATTCGGTGAATTTATAAGAATACCTAAATATCCCTCTGAAGAACCCGAGTATTTTGTGGTGTCAGATGTCCCCCTGGACCAGATCGCCGCCGATCCCCTTGCGGTCGATGTTTTTGATATGGAAGCGGCCATTGACGCCGAATGCCGGGAGTTTGACTACAATGAATATAACCGGCCCTTCAATGTAGCGCTCATGCTGCCTTTGTTCATTGACAGGAATTTTCCGCCCGGAGTGCCTGACACCCTTGAGGAGGAAGAGGCCAGGGAGCTTTATCCCGATCATGTCTGGGATGCCGACCAGCTGTACCGCGAAACCGAACCATTTCTGATGTTTTACGAGGGAGCCCGGCTCGCCGTCGATTCACTCGTCAGGGCGGGACTTTCGGTAAACCTTACAATCTATGATACTCAGCGGAACAGTGACAGGGTAAGAGAGATAATCGGCCTGCCCGAATTCCGGGATGTCGATCTGATTATCGGACCGGTTTTTCCTGATAATATGAGGATTGTGGCTGACTGGGCTCAGAGGAACAGGGTAAATGTTGTTTCGCCTATGACATCCCGCTCTGAGCTTCTTACAGGAAACCCCTACCTCTTTCAGATTACCCCTTCGACCAGGGTTGAGCTTGAACAGGCTTCGGTTTTTATTTCCAGTTTCCCTTCATCAAATTTTGTGCTGATCCACAATAATGATCCTTTCGAACGGAATCTGGCTGATGCATTTAAAAACAATATTTTCCGCCATTTTTCATACAGTTCTGGATTTAATGATCTGGTGTTTAAGGAAATCCAGTACACAAATCCCACGGTGAACATAAGACAGTCACTGATTGCCGGCGAGAAAAATATCGTTATCATTCCATCCTCAAACCAGGCTTTTGTTTCCGATGTGCTTATGAGGCTGAATATACTTTCCCGAGATTTTGACATTACAATTTTTGGCCTTAATGACTGGCAGGGGTTTGCCAACCTGGAGGTCGAGTACCTGCATAATATGGAGCTGCACTATGCATCTCCCTTTTTCATCGATTACGAAAGCAGGAATGTGAGGAGTTTCGTCAGAAGCTTCCGGGAAAGCTATAAAACCGACCCTTCGCATTACGGCTTCATGGGATACGATATAATGTTCTACTTTCTGCAGGCAATGAAAAATTACGGACGGGATTTTCACGAATGCCTTCCCATAATCCGCACCGAGCTGCTTCAGGCCGATTTCCTTTTCCGGAAGACAGATTACCGCAATGGATTTGAAAATAACGGCATCAGCATTGTCGTTTATGACAAGGACTTAAATATCAGGCGTCTCGGACTGAACAGCCGGACATTTTAAAACGGATTTTTGCTTTTCCGACTGCTTTTGAAAAAACTCCCTTCATTGACGGCTCCCGGTTCCGGGAGGTAACCGCTATTCATACCTTAAAGCTTCAACCGGGTTTGTGCGCACGGCCCTCAAGACAAGCCCCGTTATTGTCACAAGTGCAACCAGGAGAGTTACAATCCCCGCCGCCGCGAACATCCAGACCTGAATGTCTGTGCGGTAGGCGAAATTTTCAAGCCATCTGCTCATTGCATACCATGCAAGAGGCCATCCGATAATGTTCGCCAGCAATATCCATTGCCCGGTATTCCGGAAAAGCATAACAAGAAGGGAGCCGGTGGTTGCCCCCAGAGCCTTTCTTATCCCAATTTCCTTTGTCTTGCGGAGTATCGTAAAGGAGGTCAGCGAATAGAGTCCCATTACCGATAAGATGACTGAGAGAATGGCCGACATGGTGACGAGTTTGTTGCTGCGTATTTCGGCATCGTAGTCATTCCTCAGCAGATCTTCAAGGAAGGTATAATTATACACATACTCAGGGTCCCTTTCATTCAGTACGCTGCCGGTCAATTCAATTACCCGTTCGATGTCAGCCGGGCTGAACCTGATGGAAATGCGTCCGAAATAGTCCGAATACCGGGAATGGACTATGGGTTTTATCGGCTCATGAAACGACTGAAAATGAAAGTCGCTTACGACACCGATAATGGTGCCTCGGGTTTCCCAGACCATAATGTCTTCGCCAACCGGCTGTTCGAGGCCAAGTGCCCGGGCAGCAGCCTGGTTTATGACAAAGGCCGACCTGTCAGATTCGAATTCTTCCGAGAAGGACCTTCCTTCAATTACCGGTATCTGGTATGTTTCAAAATAATCGTCCCAGACCCGGTTTTCATATACCATTACGGCATCATCGCTGCTTTTTTCAACATGCCAGCTGTTCTGCACTGTTCCCTGTCTGCCGGGTATGCTTTCGGAAGCAGCCACGCTTATTATTGACGGATCATTTAACAGCTGCTGTTTTATTGAATTGAACCCCTCCGTTATATCGGGGGTTATATTATCGACTATAATGATATCTTCATGGTTGAAACCCAGTGATTTGTTTTGCATGTAACGCATCTGGCTGAAAAGAATGACAAGGCTTGTGATAAGAAAGACGGCGATGCTGAACTGAAATACGACCAGGGTCACTTTAAGGAGCGCGCGACCCGAGCCCGGATTCTTTCTAAAGATCCTTACCGGACTGAAGGACGAAAGGAAGAAGGCAGGATATGCCCCCGCGCCGATACCGGTCACCAGGGCTACGGAAAACAAAAAGACAAGATTCCCGGGGTTAAAATAGTTTATGTCTATATCCCTGTTTACAAGGTTCCCGAAAGGATGCACCAGCAGCTCGACCAGAGATATGGCTATTGCCAGCGAAATAAACGTTGTAAGAAGAGATTCGCTTATAAACTGGGTTATAAGATCATTCCTGGAACTTCCCGCAATTTTTCTGAGGGCTACTTCCCTGCTCCTTGTTTCGGATCTGGCCGTCACCAGGTTGACATGATTCACGATTGCGATAACCAGGATAAAGGCGGCAAGCAGCGAGAAAATATAAATATTGGATATCTTGCCCCTGGGATCCATTTCAAATTGCACATCTTCCGAATACAGGTGTATCCTGTTCAGTGGCTGAAAAAAAGGTGTGACTTTAATACCCGTGCCCCTGAGATTTTCGTCATGGAATTCGTCAATAAATCCCCGGGCTTTTTCAAGTGATTCACTGTGCAACATCCCTTCCTCCAGTAAAAAATAGGTATAAAATCCGAACCCCCTTCTTTCAATAAATTCACTTTCATTATCGAGTGAAACAAAAGGCATCAGGATATCGAACCTGATGTGGGATGTGACAGGTGCATCTTCCATTACAGCCTCTATCATATAATCTTTCCCTTTGATGGAAACTGTTTCTCCATAGGCCTGCCCGGTACCGAATATTTTTTCTGCCAGTGTACCGCTGATCACTATTGTGCCCGGCTTCGAGAGCGGGTTTACGGTATTGCCGTCAATAATACTGAATGTGAAAATATCCAGGAATGAACTGTCGACCACCAGCATCCTGTTGTCATAGTATCGTTGCAACCCGTGCCTTGCTTCGACCCGGCTGTCGTCTATCCGGGTTGTATGCCTGATCTCCGGTATTGCTTCCCCAAGCAATGGTGACATCAGACCCATGGAGACCGGGGCCTTTATGGAATGGTCGCCTGTCATCTCCACAAGTGAGATTATCCGGTATATCCGGTCGTTGTTCTCATGGAACCTGTCATAGCTTAATTCGTGGGAGATAAAGGACCAGATCAGGATGGTGGCGGCAAGGCCCACCGACAAACCTGCCAGGTTGATGAATGAATAGCTCTTGTGGCGGCTCAGGTTTCGCAGGGCGGTGATCAGGTAATTCCTCAACATATGAGTTCATTGATTAAAGATCAAATATAACCGGTTTACAGAACAAAAACGCAGACTGGCTCGTATAGGTATGTAAACCGGCAAAAATCATCATGATGGTGAAATTGATTTTTTTCATTTTTTCAGGACTTTTGCTGCTGCCGGGAGCTTATTCCCAGTCCCCGGCATGGAAAAAGTACGATACCCGCTCTGCAGGGATGTCGTTGAACCTGCACTGGATGCAGCTGAATGACGCCCATTTTTCCCCCCTCCTCTACAACGGTCCGGGCAGCGAGCTGAAAATCATTTCGGTAAGGACATACGGGGATTTGCGACGCAGTTTTTCTTTGGGTGCAAAGGCCGATTATCTCCGGAACAGGTACGGTTTCAATTCGTATCATATCAAACCGGAATTCAGGGGGGGACTGGGCTTTAAAATCAATGACCTCTCGACCCGGAATGCCACAACCTATATGGGAGGGGAGATCAATGCAACTTCCCGTCTCTACAGGTTTATAAATGAAGATCCCGATCATATCTACTGGGCGACTTCCTATACGCTTGAATTCAATTATACCCTGGATATAGATATCAATGATGACAGGAAAGCTTTTTTTGAGATAAAGTTTCCTGTCGGGGGAATGGTTTCACGTCCTTCTGAAAATAATTATTACAGTTTCCAGCTTCCGGGATTTAACGAATATATGAAGCGATTGCATGAAAACTTCCACTTTGCGACCTGGGATCAGATGCAGGCATTGAATATGCAATTGCTTTACGATCTTTCCCGCACACGGAGAAGTTCGGTGACTCTTGGCTATGAACTTGATTTTGCCCGGTTTTCCCGGCCGTCTCCTGCGATGTATTTTACCAACAGTCTCTTTATAAGAATTTTTTATGATGTTTTTGTATGGTAATATCAGAAAATTCAGGGCAGCCGGAATTCCGGCACTGATTATTTTCCTGTTGCTGAAGATGGGATCCTGTCTGCCGGAAGGAGAATACAAGATCCCTGTAAATTATGAGCCCCGCCAGATGGGAGACGGATGGGCAATCTCCGATGCTTCCTCTGAAGGATTCGACCCCGGCCTTTTGCAGGAAGTATACGAAATGATGTTTGAGGAGGGCAGGTTTTTATCTTCCCGCTCCCTTTTGATTGTTAAAAACGGCAGACTGGTATCGGAGTCATATTTCAGGGACGAAAACGATATCTCCCGGAAGGGCAACATAAAAGGCATCACAAAATGCGTTGCATCCGTACTGGCCGGTTTTGCGCGGGACCAGGGACTGATTGACGCCGAAACCAGATTATACGCTTATATGCCCGGCTATTTTGACGGCGACAGGGACAAAAGGGAGATCACGGTTGAACATGTCCTCACCATGAGAACGGGCCTCGAATGGGACGATAAGGTAAACACCAGGGATCTGTTCAATATCAACCAGTTTCCCAACAGCGTACGGGTAGTTTTGACCAGGCCCCTGGTAAGTGCCCCAGGAATGGAATTCCTGTGCAATGACGGCACCCCGCAGCTGATCATGGGCTTGCTCCGCAATGTTTTTAACATGGATCAGACCGATTCGCTTATATCCAGATTATTTTCGCCCCTGGGAATTACCGACTTTGTCTGGGAGCAACACTCCGACGGGCTCCATTACGGCGGAACGGGCCTGCATCTTAAACCGCGGGATCTTGCCCTTTTTGGCCAGTTTTGCCTTGAAAGGGGACAGTGGGACGGTCAGCAGATCGTATCAAGGGACTGGATGGAAATGGCTTCCCGTCCCGCGCTCGATTCACAAAAAACCGGGCTGCCATTGAAATACGGCTACTACTGGTGGATCGACGCTGACAACAATGCTTATTTCGGCATGGGTGCCGGAGGGCAATACCTGTACATAGTCCCTTCCAGGGAAATGGTAATTGTCCACACCGCCGGCCCGGCAGGCGGAAATGGTTTCGAGGAGCTCTCCATTGAAGAGTTCCTGGATCTGGCCGGGCGGATTATTGGCGCACTGAAGTAAACTGATTCCTGGTGCGTTCCCTGTCATTGCCGGAGGGCGCCCTATGGCCGGGCTTTCCGCGGGAACCAGGAGCATGCTTTACCCTCAAAGTCAATTTTTTTCATCTGTTTGTCTATTTACGATAAATTGTCTTGTATATTTGGTTTCATAATCTGATGATAAAAAACAGCCTATGAAACCAGTAGCAGTTTATTCCCTGACAATTTTGAGGATCCTTGCCGGGTGGTATTTTCTTTACGAAGGCATAGCCAAGCTGATCGACCCCTTATGGAGCGCCAGACCTTACCTTCTGGGCTCAAGATGGATTTTTTCAGGAATATTCCAGGGGATTGCAGAATCACCGGCCCTGATGAACATGGTGGACTTTATGAATGTCTGGGGATTGATCCTCATCGGTTTATCCCTTTTTGCCGGCTTTCTTGTAAGGTGGTCCTCCCTTGCCGGCTTTTTTCTTCTTATGCTTTATTTTGTTGCCTACCCGCCCATACCCGGCTATACATTCGGGACAATTGCCGATGGCAGTTCCATCTGGGTGAACAAGGTCCTTATACTGTCATCCCTGCTGATGGTGTTTCACTTCCTGCCGGCCGGATTGTTGTTTGGTTTCGACAGGATACTGGAGCGCTGGAGAAGGGAAAGGGCCCACAGACCCGTGCCTGTTTCAAAAGATAATGAACGGTTTTTGCCAAACAGGAGGGAGCTTCTCAGGGACCTGATCAGTGTGCCTTTTATCGGTGCCTTTGCCTATGCCCTGTACCGCAAAAGGAGCTGGGACAGTTTCGAGACAAAGATCCTTGAAGGGCAGCAAACCGACGCAACTTCGGGTGCTACATTACTAAGATTCACTTCCTCACACCTTGATGAGCTGAAGGGACAGATCCCTAAAGGCAGAATAGGTGATCTTGAACTGAGCAGGATGATAATGGGCGGCAACCTGATCGGGGGCTGGGCCCATGCCCGTGATCTGATCTATGTCGATAAGCTGGTAAAGAACTATCACACTGACGAACGGGTGTTGATGACGCTGCAGCTGGCCGAAAGATGCGGCATCAACTCCATTATTACCAATCCCGCGCTCGGAAGGATAATGAACAAATACTGGAGGGAAACGGGAGGCAAAATGAAATTTATATCCGATTGCGGCCACAGGGACGGTTTCCTTGCCGGTATCAGGCTGTCGGAAGAAGTGGGTGCCGTTTCGATGTACTGCCAGGGAGGCATAGCAGACTATCTTGTCCGCGACGGAAAATATGATGAAATCGCCAGTGGCATCGAACTGATCCGCAGCTACGGCAAACTTGCGGGAATAGGAGCCCATCTGCTTGAAACCATCGAAGGCTGTGTTGAGCAGGGCATAAAACCCGATTACTGGGTAAAAACCTACCACGAGCTGAATTACTGGTCGGCCGCTGTTGATACCGAAAGAAGGAATACCGTGCAAGAAGGGTATAAAGACAACATTTATTGCTTTAAACCGCAGGAGACAATTGATTTCATGCATAACCTGGCAGAGCCCTGGATCGCATTCAAGGTACTGGCCGCAGGCGCAATACAGCCGAGGGAAGGCTTCAAGGCGGCATTCGATGCCGGTGCCGATTTTATCTGTGTGGGCATGTATGACTTCCAGGTAGTGGAGGACTGCAATATTGCCCTTGACGTCCTGGGCAATGTCAACCGGTCCCGGTCGTGGAAAGCCTGAGGTGCTGCCTATCTCATCCCTGATCGGGCCTGCTGCGTCTTTTTCCCGCCCTCTAAGCCCTGGCAATTTTGTCTGCCCTCAGTCTATGAGGGCTTTTCTTTTTATTCGAAGTTTTTTAAACATTCCTTAACATTATTTGTTTCATCACTACCACCATTTAAGATCCATATAAGTCAGGCGATTTATCACACAATCTATTGACGCTCCGGGTATATTGCCGGGTAATTTGAAGCAATAATTTATTGCCTCGGATATTTTCCGGGTAATCATAAACTATATATTATATGATAAAAGG
>SKQJ01000433.1 GCA_007119075.1 Bacteroidales bacterium
AAGGCCGTCCTTAAAATGAGGACGGCTTTTTGTATGAAAGCCGCCAACTTCGTATTTTTGTTTTCAAAAACAGCATGACAGAACTTGAAAAATACAGGGAACAAATAGACAATATCGATAAAAAGCTGATCGACCTCCTTGCAGAGAGATTTGAATATTCGGCCCGGATCGGTGAGCTCAAGCATAAAAGGGGAATTTCCGTTTTGCAGTCCAGCCGATGGGACA
Organism: Bacteroidales bacterium; assembly: GCA_007119075.1. Lineage (GTDB taxonomy): Bacteria > Bacteroidota > Bacteroidia > Bacteroidales > PUMT01 > PXAP01. Next base: position 226 of record SKQJ01000433.1, read on the forward strand.
GCATAATGGCTTCAAGAAAGGAGTATGCGGTCAAAGCCGGACTCACTGGAGAATTTACCGCCGATTTCCTTTGCCTGGTCCACAATGAATCGATCCGTATCCAGAACGAGATCACTCAAGGTGGAAACGACTCGTGATCAGTCTCCCGGATTATTTCAGCGAATCTTCCGCACGTTTTTTTTGGCGGGCAATCTGCTGCCGAGAAACAGGACCAGCGATAAAAATATATAGAACAATATTATTGCCGGAATCGATTGCAGTCCCCCGAACACCAGCATTGCCAGTGACGGAATGGCGAACAGGTACCTTACCTTGTTTTCCCCGGGACTGAAATTCCGGAACTTGATATTGAACATGGGGAGCGGGATTACCATCAGCAGCGAAATGCATATATTCAGGACCATGAGAACCGTAGTGTTCATCAGGATTTCCCTGATCCACAGGGTTTCGGTGGTAAGGAAAATATACCCCGCCGAGGCAAAAAAAATGCCGGCTGCCGGAGAGGGGAGACCGCTGAAGGAATCTTTGCTGGTGCTTTCAAGGTTGAATTTTGCAAGCCGAATGGCTGCGAACATGGCCGGAAGGAACGAAGCTGAAAGTATGAGCATGTCGCCCGTTGCCGGCCGGTCTATGCCGAAGGAAGGATCCCCGGCCAGCAACGATGCCAGCAGGAGCTGAAAAAGGATAAAAGAAGGCGCGACCCCAAAACTCACCATGTCGGCCAGCGAATCAAGCTCTTTGCCGAAATCGGAATAGGCATCAAGGATCCTTGCGGCCATTCCGTCTGCAAAATCCAGTATCCCTGCAAGGAAGACAAGCAGCCCTGCAAGGGCAAGATCATAAAAGCTCAGAAGAATGCTTATGCACCCTGCCAGAAGATTGATCATTGTGAGAATATTGGGAATGCTTGATTTAATGGATTTTACCAGGCCGGCCATAATATGGTTGCTTTTTCCCCGGATGGGATTGATGAATGGTTACAATAAATATTGCAAAAATAAGTTAAAATTGATAGTTTGCGTGGCGCTGCCCGATAATATGAACGGAATTGAAAACTTGTATGGAATCCCCGGCAATATCCCCGATTAGCCGTTTGTTGATTGCAGCATTGCTGGGCATCCTTCCGTTATGCGCCTTTTCCCAAAGGGCCAAATATTCAAATGAATTCCTGAATGTCGGGGTAGGTGCCCGCTCGATCGGCATGGGAAAGGCATTCATTGCCTCGGCAGATGACGTTACCGCCTCATACTGGAATCCCGCCGGACTGGTGCGGCTTTCCGGCAGATACCAGGGAGGCATTATGCATGCTCCCTATTTTGCGGGCATGGCGAAATTCGATTATCTCGGGGCGGGCACCAGGCTTGATGAAGACAGCTCGATCGGCCTTTCGCTTTTGAGGTACGGCGTTGATGATATCCCAAATACCATTGACCTGATGGACCCGGAAGGCAATATCGATTATGACAGGATAAGCACTTTTTCGGTAGCCGATTATGCTTTCATCGTTTCCTATGCAAGGGCCTCGCCTGTCGGGGGACTGGATCTTGGCGGGAACCTGAAGGTGATTCGCCGCACTGTAGGCGAGTTTGCCTCGGCCTGGGGCTTCGGCGCCGATATTGCGGCACGGTTTATGCATGAAGGATGGATGTTTGGCGCAGTTTTGCGGGATGCAACCGGAACATTCAACGTTTGGCAGTTCAACGGGGAAAAACTGGAGATCGGGATAGCCGATTCGGTTTTTAACCGGCCTCCGGAAAATTCGCTGGAGCTCACAATTCCGAGACTGTACTTAGGCGCGGCACGGAATTTTTATATAAGCGACAGGCTCTCGCTGATTGCTGAACTGAATGCTTCTTTTTCGTTCGACGGAAAAACCTCAGCGGTTCTGAGCAGCAGGATCATCGGCGCCGAACCGGTCCTCGGTTTTGAGCTCAATTACGGAGACCTGGTCTATTTCAGGATGGGCGCCGGAAATTTGCAGAGGGTCACGGAATTCGGCAATAAAAAGAGGATTGTGGCAGATCCTTCTGCAGGCGTGGGACTGCAGCTCGGGAATTTTTATCTTGATTATGCACTGGGGAATATTTCCCCACAAACAATATCTTTATATTCGAATATATTTTCGTTACGGTATGTATTCGGAAGGGAGGACCAATAAGCATAAGGTAAATATTTTTTATGGCAGGGCCATGAAAACAATGATTTAAATGATTTAAGAATAATGAAAATTGCCGTAGATTTTGATGGAACAATTGTGGAAGATGCCTATCCCGACATCGGCAAACCAATGTTGTTTGCATTTGAAACACTGAAAGAGCTTCATAAACAGAAACATCAGCTGATTTTATGGACCTACCGTTCCGGCACCGAACTCGAAGCCGCAGTTGACTTTTGCAGGGAAAACGGGGTCGAGTTCTATGCTGTCAACAACAGCTATCCCGAGGAGATATATGATACCTCCTTCAGCAGAAAAATACATGCCCATGTCTTTATCGATGACCGGAACCTCGGCGGATTCCCGGGATGGAGCAAAGTCTGGCAGATGCTAAACGGAGACGGCTCCGATGAAGCCGGCTCAGAGCTTGATAAGGAGGATGACAAACAGGGGATCTGGCAAAAGATCATAGGCAAAAAACAATAATTCCGCACGCTGCTCAAAGCCAAAAAATATATTTAACGATTCTGATTATTATCCATGCAGGCATATTCTAATTTTCTGCTCTTTGTATTTTTTATTTTGGTGAGCCCCACGGGAGGCTGTTCCGAAGGAGACTCCGGAAGAAAAGCAGGCGAGGCTCCGGCGGCTGACGGCCTGGCTGATGTCCCGGCCCGGCTCTCCGGGCAGATAACGGAGCCGATCGATGGCGCACTGTTTGCCCGCGGCGAAAATATTGCCATTGTTGTCTCGATGGATGATGACAGGGGGAAGGCCGCTTCCGTGAATATGACCGCAAACGGCCGGGAGGCCGCATTTACAGGAGAAGTTCCCGGCAGGCTTTACTGGGATACATCGGATCAGCCGGTTGGGACCAGACAGCTGCGCATAACTGCAGTTTTTGATGACGGCACCCGGGAAACCTATCCTTTGCGGATAGAGCTGAAGTCTGATATTGTGCCCGCATTGTACGGATACAGGATAATCAACAGCTATCCCCACGATATCAGGGCCTTTACCCAGGGACTCCTGTACGACAACGGGTACCTGTACGAATCGACCGGCCGGTATGGAGAATCAACGCTTCGCAAAGTCAGGCCTGAAACGGGAGAGGTTCTCAGAAGCCTCAATCTTGACCGGGATCTGTTCGGGGAGGGTCTGAGCCTCCATGACGGCAAGCTTTATCAGCTTACCTGGAAATCACATGTCGGTTTTATATATGACAAGGACAGCTTTCGTGTGCTGGGCCGGATCCATTATCCCACCGAAGGGTGGGGGCTCACAAGCAACGGTGTGAATCTTATAAAGACCGACGGCTCGCATTATCTCTATGTGATGGAGCCTCAATATTTTACCGAGGCAGACAGGATAGAGGTCTATGACAACAACGGGAAAGTAGACAACCTGAATGAACTTGAATTCATTGACGGCAATGTTTATGCCAATGTCTTCGATACCGACTATATCGTGATCATAGAGCCCGAAACAGGCAGGGTAACCGGACGGATAGATCTGACCGGGCTGCTTGATCAGAGATATCACCATCCTAACCTGGATGTCCTTAATGGCATAGCTTACGACCGGGAAAATGACCGGTTGTTTGTGACCGGAAAAAACTGGCCAAGGCTGTTTGAGATCGAAAAAGTGCCACGGCAGGATTGATATCAATTTAATTCCGTGCTCCCTGCTGCCCGATAATCACCCTGATGCTCCTGGGTATTATTTCAAACGTGAAAGGGCTGTGGCCAAGGGATTCCCCGTCGGTCTCCAGGTGGATCATCGGCTCTGATTCGATGCAGATGGATCTGCCCCTGTAGGTTTCGACCATCGGCATGCTTCCTATGGTGCCGTTATAGAGCCTTTTGATATTCAGCAAAACATCATGTTTCCTGATCTTGTTGATAACCGTCACATCAAACAGTCCGTCATCCGCCACGGCGTCAGGGAGCTGCATCATGCCCCCGCCGTTATATTTGCAGATGCCGATGCTGATATTGAATATGTCATTTTTTATCTCGGTGTCGTCGATCCTGATCCTTGTCCGCGTGTGACGGTATTTCAGAAGGCTGGTCAGAAGTGTTTTAAAATATGTCATCGACCCGCTTTTCCCCTCGCTCTTTAACCTGTTTGATCTGCTGGTTACAAGAGCATCGAAACCAATCCCGGCTATGTTGACAAAATAACGGCTGTTTTCATTCTCCCCGTGAAAATATTTCACCACGCCGGCATCCTGCACAAAGCTCCGGTTCCCCTTTATAATGGCAATTGCCTCTTTATATCCCAGGGGTATATTGAACATGCGGCCCCAGTCATTGCCGGTTCCGACGGTGATCATACCTACTTTTATCCCGGTTGTGGGATACATGTTTTGCTTGAATATGCCGTTAATGACTTCGTTCATGGTGCCATCCCCGCCAACCACGATCAGGTCCCTGTACCCGTTTTCAATTCGGGAGGCGGCAATATCGATCGCATGTCCGGGATACCCGGTGAAAACGGCGCTGAATTTTATGCCCGCCCTGTCGAGCAGGCCGGATATCCGGTCCCAGTCTTTTATTCCTCTGCGCTTTCCGGCATTCGGATTTACAATTACCAGGTTTTCCCGTTCTGTCATTTGGTCCATCGGCCCAAGATAATAAAAAATAATCCCGCAAAATTATAATATCCGGATACCATACCAACATATTACATAGTGAAATGTTGACAAGACGCCTGAAACACCTGCGATTTAACGTATTTATAAACAATTTTTTCAGGGAGCGGCGATTTATGGCTGTGACAGCAGATTGCAAATGAGTTGATTCCGGAATTGATGTTCATAATATGTTGAAAACCCTGTTTTTGTTGTTCAAAACTCGGCTTGGGCACACGGAATCAGTTGTACGATTTAAGTTGTATTTTTGATCTATCTTTATCGGAATTTTATTTATAATTGTGACTGAATTTCTCAAATAATTGTTAGATGGCGAAAGTTATTGCACTGGCCAACCAGAAAGGTGGCGTGGGAAAAACGACTACTGCGATTAATCTTGCGGCGAGTATGGCGGTACTGGAACAAAGGATCCTTTTGATCGATGCGGATCCCCAGGCAAATGCCACATCAGGCATTGGTTTTGACATAAGAGCCATTAAAACAAGCATATATGAATGTCTTATCGACCATGTCGATCCCAATGGCATAATCCTTAATACCGATGTTGAAAACCTTGATCTGCTGCCTTCCCATATTGACCTTGTGGGCGCCGAGATCGAAATGACAAACCTTCCGGGCCGCGAACAGATACTCAAGAAGGTGATTGCAAAGATTGAGGACAAGTATGATTTCATCCTCATCGACTGTTCGCCGTCACTCGGCCTTATCACGCTCAATGCCCTGACATCGGCCGATTCGGTACTGATTCCCGTCCAGTGCGAGTACTTTGCCCTGGAAGGCCTGGGGAAGCTCCTCAATACAATAAAGATCGTTCAGAGCCGCCTTAATCCTGCCCTTGAGATCGAAGGATTTTTACTTACCATGTATGATGCGCGGCTACGCCTTTCCAACCAGGTTGTCGATGAGGTCAAAAAACATTTCCAGCAAATGGTGTTTGAAACCATAATACCCCGTAACATTAAGCTTAGTGAAGCCCCGAGTTTCGGAAAACCGGTTTTGCTTTATGACATAAACTCAACCGGAGCGGTCAACTATCTGAATCTTGGAAGGGAAATATTGCAAAGGAACAGGAAGACCCGGCTCAGCGATGCCGAAAAAATTATTTAGCGGCACGTGTTCCGGAGGTCTGAAACTAAAAGAAACCTAATTATAAAGCATAACCAATGGCTGCAAAGAAAAATGCCCTGGGAAGAGGCCTCAGCGCACTTATTACGGATGAGGAACCCAGGACAAGGAACAGCGCCCCATCCGGGCATGATGAGCTTGATGTCAGTCTGATCGAAGCCAATCCCTTTCAACCCCGTACAAGATTTGAAGAAGAATCCCTCCAGGAACTGGCGGCCTCCATCCGGGAACTTGGAATAATCCAGCCGGTCATTGTCAGGCACAAGGGAGACGGACGGTATCAGCTTATAGCAGGAGAGAGGCGCTTCAGGGCGGCAACGCTTATCGGGCTGGAGACCATTCCTGCTTTTGTGCGCACGGCCGACGATCAGGCATTGCTGGAGATGGCACTTGTGGAAAATATCCAGAGGGAAGACCTTGATGCAATAGAGATAGCCATTAGTTATCAGCGCCTGATCGATGAATGCAAGCTTACCCAGGAAACACTCAGCGAAAGGGTGGGCAAGAAACGGTCAACGATTTCCAATTATATAAGGCTACTTAAATTGCCGGCGGAGATCCAGCTCGGCATAAAGCACAGGCAGATAACCATGGGTCATGCCAGGTCGATCATAACTATCGACGATCCGGCCAGCCAGCTGTCCCTTTACAACAGGATCATAAGCCAGGACCTGTCGGTCCGCAAGGTGGAAGAGCTTGTCAGGGATATGGCCGGCAAAAATACCGGGGAAAGCCCCCAGCCGGCAGCAGGCAAAGCCGATGCCGGCGAATACGGGTCGCTCCGGGACCATCTTGCAGGGTTTTTCGGCACCGATGTCGAATTCAGGCGCAACGAAAAGGGCCGGGGCAGAATAATAATTCCTTTTGGCTCGAATGAAGATCTTGAAAGAATCATCGGGCTACTGGACAACCTGAATACTTAAACGGTTCAGTTCACCGTTATTTTGCAGAAAGCCTGAACAGCCTTCGGCAGGCAAAATAATATGAACATGACATGAGGATTTGACTTCGTCGATCTCACATGCCGCTATGCTCTTTTAGCAATATGTGACAGATGTTGCATTAATCCGAGTGGAATACTGAATATGACCCTGATTTGAACAATTTAGCAAAAATATTTACTTTATTTCTGATCATTCAATCATTTTTGCTTGCAGCTTCACCGGAAGCCCATGCCTTTGAAGATACCCTGATGGTGGATTATCTTTACACGGCCCGGCAGAAATCCCTCTTCAGCCCCGGTCCGGAACGGCAGAAATCCCTCTTCAGCCCCGGTCCGGAACGGCAGGAATCCGTCTTCAATCCCGGTCCGGAACGGCAGGAATCCGTCTTCAATCCCGATCCGGTCAGGGCAGCCATGTTTTCGGCGGTACTGCCCGGAATGGGCCAGATATACAACCGCAAATACTGGAAAGTCCCTATTGTATATGCCGGTTTTGCCGGTCTGACCTGGTATACCGTGTTTGCCCACGAACAATTCGTCCGCTACCGGACCGCCCTTGATTTTCGCATGGACGGCAATCCCGAGACCATCGACGAATTTGCCGGTGATTTCAGGTATACCCAGGATGTATTGACCCGTTTCAGGGATTATTACAGGCGCCAGCGCGACAGGACGGTGATCTGGACAGCCTTGTTTTACGCCATTACGATAATTGATGCAACGGTTGATGCCCATCTGTTTGAATTTGATGTCAGCGATGATCTGGGAATGCAGATCGGACCATCGTTCCAGGGAGCTGATTATTCCCTGTCAGGAAAAAACGGACAATTTGGAATGGGCGTTCGGTTCAGAATAAATTTTTAATATATTTGCGATGATTTTCTTTTCTGAAATTGCAACTCCGGATAACCTGGCCCGTATATAAGATGCTGGCTGATTTGGAGTTCCGTGCGACCCAGAGAAAGGCCCCTTGTTTTTTGCTGTTAAACCTATTGATTATTAACCGGATAACCAGAATTCCCTATGAGAACACTGTTTGTAATTGTCATTGCTTCAATTATTTCGTATACCGGTTACACCAATCCGAACCCATCATCATCGGAAATCCTCCGGGAAGCACCCGATACCCTCGGATTCAAATTCGACGCCAACCTTGACAGCCTGCTGAACCTCTGGTTCGTAAAAAATGCGCCACTGTACAGTTTTCGTAACCTTGAACGGGATACTTCC
>SKQJ01000202.1 GCA_007119075.1 Bacteroidales bacterium
GAGCTCGAACTGCTGGAAGCCCAGAATGAAAGCAAGCTGAAAGAATCGTTCATATCCAGGCTTTCGCACCAGATCCGGACCCCGCTCAGCAACATCATGCTTGTCAGTCATATGGTCAATAAGATCAGCCTGAACGACGAACAGCGGGATATGATGGAGACCATAATCGCATCCGCCAATAATCTTGTGACTACTATTGAGAATATTGCAGAAATTGCCGAGCCCGAAATTGGCAGCCACCAGATAACGCGCACCACCGGCTTCAAAATAAAGCCGGCACTGGAGAGCACGATAAGGTTGTTCACCGTGCAAAAGGAACCGGTGGTTGACATTACCCTGGAGGTAGACGAAGCGCTGAACGACCAAAGACTTGAGGGTGATCCGGTACGGTTCAAACAGATATTTCTCAATCTGATCGAAGCAATTCTGAAGAATAAAAAAACCGGCGGGATCGGTATCTCAATAACGGTAGGCATTCACAGCCTTGACGACGGTCAGGCCCGGATAAGGTTTGAGACCAAAACCAGCAGACCGGTCAGATTTGCCCGGAATGACAACGAGCCGGAAGGGCTGAACAGTGACCTGGCCCTTCACCATTACGCGAATCATATCAACAATATCGAGCTCAATATAGCATCCAAGCTTATTATGCAGATGAGGGGGAAACTCAGGATGCTCCGTACCCAGGAAAACAACCTGGTATTCCTTTTCAAGCTGCCGTTCATTGTCTCCGCCCCCCAGGCAGGCGATACGGCTGCCGGTGAAGCCAGGAGCATTCCCGCCACATCGCCCGGCGGGCCCGGGAAATTAAAAGACCTGAACATCCTGCTTGTCGAGGATAACACTATTAACCAGAAGATCGTGGTATTGAGCCTGCAGAACTACATAAAGAATGTTGATGTGGCTAATAACGGGAAAGAAGCGCTCGATAAATTCGGCACATCCAGGTATGATTTGATCCTGATGGACGTACAGATGCCTGTGATTGACGGATTCACTGCGACCAAAAAGATCAGGGAAATAGAGTCGACCACCAATTCCCATACCCCCATTATAGCGATCACCGCAAATGCATTGCACGGCGACAGGGAGAAATGCATTGAGGCAGGGATGGATGATTATATCAGCAAGCCTTTTCAGGTGGAGATCCTGATCGAAAAGATCAGGCAACTGCTCTATCTCGAAGAGTCCTAGCGGCTGACTGCCTCTGGTCCAACCATGGGTCTGACGCCCAGAACAAGGATATCGTCTACCTGTTCCTGATCGCCCATCCATTGTATGATGCTCTGGTTGAGAAGCTCTTCCTGCTTCTGGGCAGGCAGTGCATGGATATTGAGCAACATATGCCTGAACCTCCGGTACTTGAACTTTTTGCCTTCCTCTCCGCCAAACTGATCGGGATAACCGTCTGAAAAGAGATAGATCATATCGTCCTTCTGAAGCTGGAGAAAGTGGTTGTCAAATTTTTCATCAACCAGATCTTCCATAAATCCCACAGAGAACCTGTTGCCTTTTATCTCGGTTATTTTATTGTTTCTTACAAGGTACATAGGGGAAAAAGCACCTGCAAATTCAAGCCTGGCTTTCTTCCTGTCAATAACGCAAAATCCGATATCCATGCCATCCCTGAAAGAAAAATCCTTATCTCCTGCGGGATTGAAAATTCTTGAGAAATCTTCATTAAGTATATTAAGTATCTCTGAAGGCTTTTCTATTCCCTTCACGTTTATGATATTCCTGAGAAGCTCATATCCGATAACAGACATAAAGGCTCCGGGCACGCCATGACCGGTACAGTCGACCACTGCAAAGAAGATCTTGTCATTTATCTGGTTTATCCAGTAAAAATCTCCGCTTACTATATCCTTTGGCTTATAGAAGACAAAAGATTCAGGAAACAGCTGGCGGAAATGCCGTGATTTTGGCATAAGCGCCATCTGGATCCTTTTGGCGTAATTAATACTGTCGGTAATATTCTTGTTTTTAAGGATAAGCTCCTCCTTCTGCCGGGATACTTCGGCCGAAGCAAGCTCCTTTTCCCTCAGTACCGAATTGGCACTGCGCAACCGCCGGGTGCTGTAGAGAACTGTCATGTAAATAAAGAACATGAACAGCAAAGAATAGAAGATCCACGCATAGACCGACTGCCACCAGGGAGTCAGAACGACAATTCCCACTGCAACCCCCCACTCGTTCCATATTCCGTCATTATTCGATCCCTTCACCCGGAAAACATATGATCCCGGGGGGATCCTCGAATAGCTTGCAATCCGGCGGTTGCCCGAATACGTCCATGTATTGTCCAGCCCTTCAAGAATATATTCATACCTGTTCTTCGCCGGTCTTGTGAAATCAAGGGCGGCAAACTCCAGGCTGATCGAATTCCGGTCATAGGTGAGGATCACTTCATCGCCGTCGCGTACATTGACGGTGGTTCTCCCTTCCGGGGAAAATATCTCGAACCGGGTGACAGCCAGCTGAGGAATATTTTCATTGATCCTGATCTTATCAGGGAAAAAAGCACTTACCCCGTTTACGCCGCCAAAGAAAAGTTCGCCACCGGGAGTTTGGTGCCTTGCTCCCAGATTGAACTCATAGCTTTGCAGTCCGTCGGCAACATCATAATTTACGATTTCAAGGCTTGCCGGATCAAACCGGGCGATTCCGCGGTTGGTGCTCATCCAGAGCCTGCCGTTGTCGTCTTCGAGTATCGAATATATGAGATTGTTAGGGAGTCCTTCCATTTCCGAAAAAACAATAAAGGATCCCGTGCTTCGGAAATACCGGTTAAGCCCGGCAGCCGAGCCAATCCACAAATTCCCTGCAGAATCTTCATGAAGGCATGTGATTTCGTTGTTGCTCAGACTGAAACGGCCCATGGCAGGGTCCTTGCTGAAATTATAGAATTTCCCGGATTCACGGTTATACCGGCTCAGGCCGTTGTCTGTGGCTATCCATATGTAACCTTCCCTGCATTCGAGGATGTCGTTGGCCTGGTTGGAAGGGATACCCAATGTGTCGCCGGGATTATGGTAATAGCTCACCAGGCTGTCGCCCCTGAATGAATGAAGTCCGTTCCTGGTCCCAACCCAGATCACCTGATGTGAATCTTCATAAATCGCATATACCCTGTTCGATGAGAAAACACTGCAATCCCCGTTTCCTGGAAAAGGGCAAAAAGGGATAAACCGGCCCAGGTCTTCCCTGAAAATGTCAAGCCCGTTCCGGGTACCGATAATTGTCCTCCCGTGGGAACCGGCAAATATCACATGGACATAATCATTTGATATCCTTCTGTTTGCCTGCGGGGATTCACTATGGTAATGAACGGCGTTGCCGCTTTCGCGGTCAATGATATACAGTCCGGCGCCCCAGGTGCCGAGCCAGAGCTCACCCCCGCCTCGGGCATTTACCGAGGCAATAAGGCTGGCCGCCCTGGGCGCATCGGGCAAAAAATCATGGACCCGCCAGGTCTTGAATTTATCCTGGGAATCGACCATATAGAGCCCGCCAAGGGTCCCTACCCAAAGATTTCCGGAATGGTCGTTAATAACGGCAGAAACTTCATAGTCGGAAAAGAAAGGGAGGCTTTCGGGGTGGCCGGGAAAAAATTCATCCGTGGAACCCGGGAAAAAGAACAGCCCCTTGTCAGTCGCTGCCCAGAGCGTGCCGCTGTCGTCTTCAGCCAATGAATTTATGCTGTTGACTTTTCGGTCGTCAAAAGACCTGTGACTCAAATGAAACGAATGGAAATCTCTTCTGATCCTGTCAACAATATTCAGTCCGTCCGAGGTGCCCACAAGGAAATAGCCTTCTGTGGTGATGTATGCCGACCTGGCATCGCTATTGCTGATCGATGAGGGAGCGTCCTGGTCATGACGGTAAACCGTATATTCTTCCGTCAGACGGTCAAAAACAAAAAGCCCCTCTGGCGTGCCGATCCATAGCCTGCCTTGTTCATCCTCATGAATGAAGCCCCTGGAATTGCTTAACTCAATACGGATATTCCCCGGAAAGGGGAAACGGGCAAAAACACCCGTTTCAATATCCATCCGGTCGAGACCGACACCGGTACTGACCCAAATTTTACCGGCCCGGTCCCGGAAGATATGATGAATATCATTGCTGCTCACCGATTCAGGGTTGCCGGGATCATGCCGGTATTTAACGAATGAATCGGTGGTGCGGTCGAGTTTATTCAGCCCGTCCCTGGTGCCCGCCCAGATATTGCCGTCACCGTCTTCTATGACAGACCGGATATAACTGCTGGAAAGCGAACCCGGATCGGAGGGTTGATGGCGGTAAACAAGGAATTCATAGCCGTCAAACCTGTTAAGCCCATCCTGGGTGCCGATCCATATAAACCCGAATGAATCCTGAAACAGGGCATTGACTGAAATCTGCGACAACCCATGTTCAAGACCGTATCCGATGATACGGTAATTGTTGTTTGCCCCGGAAACCGTTGCCGGTATGGCAAGCATGACTATCGCGGCAATGATCCTTCCCGATATCCTGAGCGAATCCCGCAGCAGCAGCATGCTGCCGGAAAGGAATTCCCGTATTGATGTTCTGGACAATTGGCTCAGGAGGTTCACGGGTGAGGCAATGCTTAAGGTTATTAATAACCGCTAAATTAGCATTTCTTCGTTTCCAAGCACTCCTGTCAACCAAAAAACCGCCCTTCGCCGGTTTTTTTTCAGCATATCACATCCCTGCCTGCCGCCTTAAAACCAAAAAACCGGCCTTCGCCGGTTTTTTTTCAGCATATCACATCCCTGTTTGCTCCTGTAAACCAAAAAATCCTGTCTTCGCCCCTGCTTTTCAGCAGATCACATGCCTGCCTGCTGCCTTAAAACCAAAAAACCGGCCTTCGCCGGTTTTTTTTAGTCGATCACATGCCAGCCTGCTCCTTAAACCATTCCAGCGGATGAGAAGTGGGCCTCTCGATGGCAGAACCGTAAGCCCTGTCCCATAAAAGCTGGGTCAGCACGCCCAGAGACCTTGATACGCCGAAAAGAACCGTATAAAATTCAAACTCCCTGATGCCATAGTGATGCAAAAGAACTCCCGAGCCTGCATCAACGTTCGGCCAGGGGTTCTTGATCTTCTGATATTGGCCAAGCACCCCGGGAACTACTTCATACAGGCATTCTACGGTCCGGAACATCGGATCGTCGGGAAGATATTTCTTGCCGAATTCATATTGTGCAGTAAATCGCGGGTCGGTTTTTCTCAGCACCGCATGCCCGTAACCGGGAATGACCTTGCCATCCTCAATCTGCCTGATAACATATTCCCTGATTTTCTCCTTGTCATCACAAGCATGGCCGATCTCCCCCAGCATCGACTGAATCCACCTGATTACTTCCTGGTTGGCAAACCCGTGCAACGGTCCGGCCAGCCCGGTCATGCCGGCAGCAAAAGAATAGTAGGGATTGCTAAGGGCTGAACCGACGAGATGGCAGGCATGAGCGGAAACGTTCCCTCCTTCATGATCGGCATGCAAAAACATGTAGAGTCTGAGCAGCCTGTATACTTCCATCTGCTCATATCCCATCATATGGGCAAGGTTTGCCGCCCAGTCGAGAGACTTGTCGGGCTCTATCTGAGCGTTGCCATGATACATCCTGCGGTAAATATAAGCTGCTATCCTGGGGACCCGGGCAATAAGGTCCATTATGTCTTCGTAGGTGGTGTCCCAGTAATCAGCCTTGCTTAACCCGTTCATATAGGCAACGAAAAATTTGGACTCGGATGCCATTGAAAGTATTGCTGCTGAAAATTGCACCATGGGCCGGGTATCGAGTGGCAGGGCATCGATCACCTTGTAAACATAATCAGGAAGATCAGACCTTTGGGACCATTCCCTGCTTAAAAAAGCCACATCGTCCTGGGTGGGAAGCTCACCGGTGAGCATAAGATAAAACAGCCCTTCCGGCAGGGGCTCCCCCTTTGGCTGAACCTTTGGCAGCTTTTCACGCAATTCGGGAATTGAATAGCCCCTGAACCGGATGCCCTCCTCAGGATCAAGCTTTGAAGTATCAGTAAGCAGGCTGACAGTGCCCTTCATTCCGGTCAGAACGCTTCCGATTGTGACGGTGCCGATCTCCTTATCACCATATTCGGTCAGCAGCTTTTTGAAATCTGCAACCCTTGGCAATGCAATCTCAACAAATTTTTTCTTTAACGGATCCATAGTTTATTCCTTTTGTGATGATATTTATCATAAAGCTAACAAAAAATGAGGGAATTTCAAATTAACCAGATGCATCAAAATGCAAAAAGGGGGACAATCCCCCTTTTTTTTAAAAAAATACCGGTGCTTATCCTACTTATTATAGTACTTGAAGGCCTTGCCGGGGTATTGTGCCAGATCGCCCAACATTTCCTCTATCCTGAGCAGCTGGTTATATTTTGCCACCCGGTCGGACCGTGAGGCAGAACCGGTTTTTATCTGTCCGGTATTCAGGGCAACGGCAAGGTCGGCAATGAAACTGTCTTCGGTTTCTCCCGAACGGTGCGAAATAATGGATGTCATGTTATTCCGGGTTGCAAGCTGAACCGCATTTATGGTTTCAGTAAGGGTCCCTATCTGATTCACCTTTATGAGTATAGAATTGGCCGAACCTTCGTTTATGCCTCTCTGCAGCCGTTTTACGTTGGTCACGAACAAATCGTCTCCTACCAGCTGAACCTTGTCGCCAATTGATTTGTGCAACTGGTTCCATCCGTCCCAGTCATCCTCGTCAAACCCGTCTTCTATGGAAACAATGGGATATTTGTCGGCCCAGAGCTGCCAGAACTCACAAAGCTGGGCGCTTGTAAAAGTGTCTCCGGTCGATTCGAAATGATATTCTTTTTTATCCTTATTGTAGAATTCCGAAGCGGCTGCATCAAGGGCGATTACAATGTCCTCCCCGGGCTTGTAGCCTGCCTGCTCAATGGCCTGCAATACGACCTCTATCGCTTCCTCATTGGAGCCCAGATTGGGGGCAAAGCCTCCTTCGTCTCCAACATTCGTGGAATGGCCGCTTTTCTTGAGTACCAGCTTAAGATTATGGAAGATTTCCGCGCCCATGCGGAGAGCCTCTGAAAACGAGGAAGCACCCACAGGCATGATCATAAATTCCTGAATATCTATTTTATTGTCGGCATGCGAGCCCCCATTCAGGATGTTCATCATCGGAACGGGAAGCGTATTGGCATTTACCCCCCCGATGTACCTGTACAGTTCCTGTCCGGTATAAGCCGCTGCGGCGCGTGCCGCAGCAAGAGAAACGCCCAGTATCGCATTTGCCCCGAGCTTTCCTTTATTCTCGGTGCCGTCAAGCTGGATCATGGCTGCATCAATGCCATTCTGATCCTGAACATCAAAGCCGGTCAGTTCATCATTGATTGTAGTGTTCACGTTCTCTACGGCCTGCAGGACCCCTTTTCCAAGATAAGCTCCCTGGTCGTTGTCACGCAGCTCCACCGCCTCATGAACGCCCGTGGAGGCACCCGAGGGCACTGCAGCGCGGCCAACAAAACCGCTTTCGGTTAATACTTCCACCTCGATCGTGGGATTCCCTCGGGAATCAAGAATTTGTCTGGCATGTATCCGGGCAATTTGTCCCATATCCTTAAATTTTAAAAGTATTTATAAAATTATTTCTCCTTTTCTCCTGCAGGTCCTTTTTCATTGCCTTCTCCGTTATTGTCTTCACCTTCCTTTTTCTCTCCGGATTCAGGCTCGGCCTTTGGCTCTTCGGCTTCAGGTTTTTCTTTCTTCTCTTCAGCGGCAGCCTCTTCTTTCTTCTCTTCAGCAGCAGCCTCTTCTTTTTTCTCTTCAGCGGCAGCCTCTTCTTTTTTCTCTTCAGCGGCAGCCTCTTCTTTCTTCTCTTCAGCAGCAGCCTCTTCTTTTTTCTCTTCAGCGGCAGCCTCTTCTTTTTGCTCTTCAGCGGCAGCCTCTTCTTTTTGCTCTTCAGCGGCAGCCTCTTCTTTCTTCTCTTCAGCAGCAGCCTCTTCTTTCTTCTCTTCAGCAGCAGCCTCTTCTTTTTGCTCTTCAGCGGCAGCCTCTTCTTTCTTCTCTTCAGCAGCAGCCTCTACTTTTTGCTCTTCAGCGGCAGGCTCCTGTTCCTTCTTCATCTCTTCTGACTCCGGCTTGTGCTTTTCTGCCGTCTCCTGCTGTGCAGCTGC
>SKQJ01000329.1 GCA_007119075.1 Bacteroidales bacterium
GCTTCTGTTGTTACCTGAGCTCGCCCCTTGAGCGCATCGTCCTGAACAGATACAGCTCGAAATCCTCGGCCGGAGATGGCGCCGGGGCCATCAGCATTTTGCCGTCCCTGTCAATGAGATAGTACCCGGGAAACATCCTGACATCATAATCCCTTAATATTCCAGGCTGATCGCCGTAAAACAGGAATTCCCAGCCATAGTCGCTTTTTTCGAGGAAATCAAGCATGGACTGGTAGTTTTCATCTATGTAGACCGTGACTATTTTAAGATAATCTCCGTGATCGGCATCGAGCCGGTCGAGGATCTGATATTCAGACATACAGCTGTAGCTGGCGGCGGTGCAGAAATTAAGGTAAACATAATACCCCCTGAAATCGGACAGCTCCCTGATCCTGCCGTCCCGGCCGGTGAGCCGGAATCCGGGCGGATCGAACCCTGGCAACAGCCTGGTAACTTTTTCCCTGATGTGCCCTGCAATACGGAGATGTTCGGGATATATGGTCTGTGCAGCAAGAGAATCCAGCACGGCGAGCATGCCCGAACGGGAAAAATCAGACCCGTAGAAAGCATCGTGGATACCCTTAAGAACAACGAATTCAAGCAGCCGGCCGCACCCGAGAACCGTATCGGTCTGCAACGTGCTCATAAGGGCAGACAGGCTCCTTCTCCGGTTTATGTCGTCAAATATCCTGCTTCCCCTGACGGTGCGGGAAAAAAACAGGAAATAGCGGTCATAGACGTGGTTGAACAGCTCCATATATGCATTGTTTCCGTAAAGGACCGGCAGATCCCGGAACCAGCTGTCGGAAAGGCCGCGGGCAGCCGTGATCCGGGTCAGGCTTTCCAGGCGGGCCATCTTGTATTTCCGGTAATCATCAAACCAGGGATTGTGTGCCCCCGCAAAATGCATGTCCATTTGAGCCGAAACCGAGTCTATATAGCTTCTGCTTTCACCGCCCGCCATGCCTGCAAGCGAACCATGCAACAGAAGCTCATACATGTCGTCGAATTTCCTGATAAGCGAATTCAGCTCGGTGCTGTCCTGGTTTAAAACCGCTATATGGGTGGGTATGCCTTTAAAATAGGGATTGAGCTTTTCATGGGGAGCCTTTTCCGTCTTCGGGGGCAGTATGACGCTGTAATCATTGCCCGCCTCCACATAAAGGTAAATAAAGTACCTCCCTGCATGGGAAAAGACCTTTTCCGGTTCGTCGCCTGCAGGGAACCGGACCGAGAACTCCCCGTTGCCGTCGACCGGCAATCTGAAGATCTCCTCTTCCGAAAAGCTGATCATATCGGTATACCGGTAGAATATCATTTCCTCTCCGGCATATCCGGGGGCTTTTCCTTCGAAAGAAGCATACCTTTCAGCAGCAGGACCGGCCGCGGCAGGAAAGGAAAACCGCAATAAGGCAATAAAACATATGATAAGACGCATCATAGCTTCTTCAGGATTTGAATTCCTTGATCCGCACTCCACCGGGAACAAACCGGGATACATCTCCGCCATTCCTGAGGATGTCGCGCACTATGGTGGAGTTGATGTAGGTGTGTTCGGGCCGGGTGAGCAGAAACACCGATTCGATGCCGTCTGACATGGCCTTGTTGACCTGAGCTATAGCCCTTTCAAACTCAAAATCGGCCGCCGTCCGCAGGCCGCGCAGTATAAAGGATGCATTTTTCTCCTGACAAAAGTCAACGGTCAGTCCGCTGAACCACGTAACCTCGACTGCCGGCTGGTCGCAGAAAACATTTTGGATCCATTCCAGTCTTTTTTCGAGAGGAAAATATCCCTTTTTCTCAGAGTTATACCCGATGGCGATTATGATCCGGTCGAATATGGACAGAGCCCTTAAAACAAGGGATTCATGTCCTATGGTGAAAGGATCGAATGAGCCGGGAAAAACTGCAATTTTAGGCATTGTTATAAGTTATTCGGGTTTAAAACTGTAAAAGTAAGAAATTTAGATTTTCCGCATAAAGGTAATATTGCCGAACACAACATTCACGCTGATATCAAGATAAGGCAAATCAGGATTGAAGTCAGCCGAACTGTAATGCCCTTTCCCGAAAACCGGCAGGACATAACCCGGCATCCTGGTTTTTGCAAATATTCCCTTGACCCTGATATTTACCGGTAAATCGGACGGAAGATAAACCGTGCTGCCGGAAAAGATGCTGTTGATTGAAAGACCGGCGCTTTCCGGCATTTCCATTTTTTCCAGGTCAAATCTCGTCCGGGAAAAAACGATCTGGTATCCGGGAGCCAGTTCACCGGAGGCGCCGATTTCGACGGTTTTGAAAAATATTTCATTTTCAGCGCTGCTTAATGGCCAGACGGACGAGCTCCCGGTTATGATCTTCGATCCCAGCAACAAAAAAAAAGCCGCTGCAAGTATTCTGGCAACCGGGATCGGAAATTTAAAAATCATCCGTGCCATCAGCGCCACACCCGTTATCATAAGAAAAATGCCCCAGAAATACAGATTATCCATTTCAGATGGTTTGACTGCAAATGTAACTCCATTTCAGCGGAAATATTATGCCCCTTTCGGGGGAACGGAAAGCGGCGGGCTCCGGAACCAGGAAGCGACAGGGTCAGGCCGGCAGGCTCCGAAAACGCAACCGGCAGCCTATTCTGCAATATCGACTGACAGCGGCTGCGCTACCTTTTCCTTCAGAAGAGCGATGTCCAGAACATCGATGATGGTCCTTACATAATGCAGGGTAAGCCCTTTCAGGTAAATCTCATTGATTTTCTCCATGTCCTTCCTGTTGTCTTCAGACAAAATCACATGGGATATTTTGGCCCTCCTGGCTGCCAGAAGCTTTTCCTTGATGCCTCCCACGGGGAGCACCCGGCCCCGCAGGGTGATCTCTCCGGTCATGGCGGTTGCCTGTTTGATTTTCCTTCGCGTAAAGGCCGATGCCATGGAGGTCACCATGGTGATCCCCGCCGAAGGCCCGTCTTTGGGAATAGCGCCCTCGGGTACGTGAATGTGGACATTGGTCTTTTCGAAAAGCTCTTCCTTGATGCCGATATACCGGGCATGGGCCTTCAGGTATTCCAGGGCTATTTTTGCCGATTCCTTCATCACTTCCCCCAGGTTGCCGGTTATGGTCAGATCTCCCCTGCCCCTGCTCAGACTCGTTTCCACGAAAAGTATCTCGCCCCCCGCAGGCGTGACGGCAAGTCCGGTAACCACCCCCGCAAAATCATTTCCCTGGTAAAATTCCCGGCTGTATTCCGGAGGCCCGAGGATTTCCCTCACCGCTTCCGGGCTCAGCTTCCTGTCAAATTCCTGGCCGAAGGCCTTCCTTTTGGCAAGCCCCCTGATTATGCGGGCGATTTTCTTGTCGAGCTCCCGAACCCCCGATTCCCGGGTATGGTTTTCAATTATGATGCCGAGAACTTTTTTCGAAAAGAAAACTGAATCCCGTTCCAGTCCGTGATTGATCAGCTGCTTGGGAACAAGGTGGATCCTGGCTATCTCGATCTTCTCTTCAACTATATATCCCGTAACGTTTATCATCTCCATCCTGTCCCTGAGAGCGGGATGAATAGTGTTGACGGTGTTGGCCGTGGCAATGAACAATACCCGTGAAAGATCATATTCGAGCTCAAGGTAATTGTCATGGAACGTTGAGTTCTGTTCCGGATCCAGCACCTCAAGCAGTGCTGAGGCCGGGTCGCCGTGGACATCCCTGCCTACCTTATCTATTTCGTCCAGTATAAAGACCGGGTTTGATGTTTTGACTTTCTTGATGTTCTGGATTATCCGGCCCGGCATGGCTCCGATATATGTTTTGCGGTGCCCGCGGATCTCAGATTCATCATGTAACCCTCCGAGCGACATCCTGACATATTTTCTGCCAAGCGCATCGGCAACGGAATGCCCCAGGGAGGTTTTCCCTACTCCGGGAGGCCCGATAAGGCAAAGTATGGGGGATTTCATGTCGCCCTTCAGCTTGAGCACTGCAAGATGTTCGAGAATCCGTTCCTTGACGGTATCCAGACCGAAATGATCGCGGTCCAGGATTTTCTGGGCCCGCTTCAGGTCGAACCTGTCTTTTGTGTAATCTTCCCATGGCAGCTCAAGGAGAAGGTGGACATAATTCATCTGCACCGAATATTCGCCTGATGCGGGATTCAGGCGCTGCAGCCTGGAAAGCTCCTTTTCAAAGGCTTCGCTTGTTTCCTTCGACCATTTCTTGTTTTTTGCCCTTTCGCGCATTTCGGCAATCTCCTTTTCAAGCGGACTGCCGCCAAGCTCATTCTGGATGGTTTTCATCTGCTGCTGCAGCAGGTATTCCCTTTGCTGCTGGTCGAGCTCTGACTTGACCTTTGACTGGATATCCTTTTTAAGCTCAAGCATCTGGACCTCCCTGCTCAGGTATTCAAGCAGTATTTCCGCCCTGCTGTGAATATCGTCAATTTCCAGCAGTCTTTGCTTTTCAGGGATATCGACATCGGAATTGGAGCAGATAAAATTCACAAGAAAAGTCGAGCTCTCTATGTTCTTTACAGCAAATGACGCCTCCGGGGGTATATTGCTTGACAGCTTTATTATTTTAAGCGAAAGGTCTTTCAGCGAGCCGATCAGTGCCTGGAACTGATTTCCCTTTTTTCGGGGTATCAGGTCCTCGAGGCTTTTCACGGAACCTTTAAGATAGGGGTCTTCGGCTACGACATCCTGTATTTCGAATCGTTTTTTTCCCTGTATTATAACAGAAGTTGCCCCGTCCGGCATTTCGAGTATCTTTAAAATCTGGGCAACGGTTCCTACCCTGAAAAGATCCTCCATCCGTGGCTCGTCGGTATCCATATCTTTCTGGGCGACGGCTCCCACCAGTTTGCTTCCTTTATATGCGTCCCTGATAAGCTTGATTGATTTTTTCCTTCCGACGGTTATGGGAATTATAACCCCGGGAAACAGGACCGAATTCCTCAGGGGCAGCAGCGGCAAGGTGTCGGGAACCTCCGTCTTGTTAAGCAGATCCTCGTCTTCATCAGTGATAAGAGTTATATAATCTGAATTGTCATCATGGTTTCTGCCGAGCTCTGCCCAGAAAATGTCTTTTCCTTTTTTACTCATTAGTGAATACTGTTGATCAGTTAACTTGATAGGCTTTCTGGTAAAATGAATCAAAATTATGTCAATTTGCATGCCAATAACGTCCGGATGGATATATTGACAGGTATCCTGTTATTTAAACAAAAATATTCGCATAAGGTTTGTCCTTCAAAATGGCGAAGGTATCCGGGGAAAACAAAAAACCCTGCTTATGCAGGGTCCCGGTTAAGTTTGCTGGATAATCTATTTATTTTTCTTATCCATATGCTTTTTGTATCGGTTCATGAATTTGTCCACACGTCCGGCAGTGTCGACAAGTTTCATTTTGCCTGTATAAAACGGATGAGAGGTATTGGAAATCTCCAGCTTGTACAGAGGATATTCCTTGCCGTCATCCAGTTTGATCGTCTCTTTGGTAGGAGCGGTTGACCGGGAAATAAAGTAATCATCGTTCGACATATCCTTGAAGACGACGAGGCGGTAATTCTTCGGATGCGTATCTTTTTTCATATCATTGGTAATTTACTCGTGTATTTTTCTTATCCCAATTACTTTAAACGGTTTGCAAAGGTAATGCTTCCATCGAAAATGTCAAAATAATTCAGAAATTAATTTCGCCGGCGATTACCCGGAAACCGGTGCCGCCTTCTCCGGGCCCTTCCCGGCAGCGCCTCCCTCTCCGATGCTGAACAAACCGCTGACGGAATTGTCTGAAACGGCCGGAAAACCGGTATGCAAAAATTCATTCCTTTGCAAATTGTATTTGTAAACGGCGCCCAGGGATTTGATATTGTCGACTATTTCGCCTACTGCCATAATTATGGTCTCTATTTCCCGTCCGGTGGCGGTGGGATGCAGCGAGACACGCACCCAGCCGGGCTTGGTGGACAGGTCGCCGTAATTTATCCTGTCAGTTATCTCCTGCGATTTCCGGTAGCTCACCTCAAGGAGAAAATGGCCGTAGGTTCCGGCACAGGCGCAGCCTCCCCTTGCCTGGATGCCGTATTTGTCGTTTAACAGTTTGACAAACAGATTGTAATGGATATCGGGATGATAAAATGAAAAAACGGCGAGCCTGTCTTCGGTCTGGTCGGCAAGTATCCTGATCCCCTTGATTTTCCGGAGCCCCTCAAACATTTCCAGCACAATCTCATTTTCCCTTGCCCTGATCTGTGCGGTTCCCATGCAGTTCTTGACCTCTATTGCCAGCGCTGTCCGTATGGCCTGCAGAAAACCGGGGGTTCCCCCGTCTTCCCTGGCCTCGATATCGTCAATATACTTGTATTTTCCCCACGGATTGGTCCAGTCGACCGTTCCCCCGCCGGAATCGTCAGGTATTTCATTTTTATAGAGACCGGCATCAAAAATGAGCACACCTGAGGAACCCGGTCCCCCTAGAAATTTATGAGGCGAAAAATATACGGCATCCAGCTTTTCCATCGGGTCGGCCGGATGCATGTCGATGTCGGCATATGGAGCGGAAGCTGCAAAATCAATGAAACATACGCCTCCGTATTCGTGCATCAGCCGGGCAAGCCTGTGATAGGGAGTCGTGATGCCTGTCACATTGGAACAGGCGGTAAAGGCGCCGATCTTGAATTCCCTGTCGCGGTATTTTTCGAGCTGGATACGCAGATTTTCGGGATCAACCAGCAGATTTTTCCCCGGTTCGATCAGCACGACATCGGCAATTGTCTCGTACCATGAGGTATGATTTGAATGGTGCTCCATATGGGTAATAAATACAACGGGCCT
Organism: Bacteroidales bacterium; assembly: GCA_007119075.1. Lineage (GTDB taxonomy): Bacteria > Bacteroidota > Bacteroidia > Bacteroidales > PUMT01 > PXAP01. The sequence continues at coordinate 6,831 of SKQJ01000329.1, forward strand.
TTCCCTTTCCCTGAGGCATTTCCGGTTAATCATGAGTCCGCACCCCTTCAGCCCGAGAATCCGCTGCAGCTTGTTCACCACGGTAGTCATACCGCTTCCGGCGGTAATTATCAGGTCGCCCGTCCCCGCATTGACATGCTTCTTTATCATCTGCTGCGCAAGATGGTAACAATGGGTGGTGTGGCTGCCGGTAAAGCTCGTTTCAGTATGGGTATTGCCTACAAAGGGGCCGAATGAATTCAGTATCTTTTCCTCGACAGGACGGTACATCCTCCCGCTGGCAATCCAGTCGGCATAAATTATTGGCTTTCTGCCGAAAGGCGAATTGAATGAAGCATCTATCCCGATTATATTTTCACGGAATTTCAGGAAATATTCTTCATTTGCGGTCATAAGGATGATTTAAAGCAACACTGCCTGCAAAGCGCCCCTGCGGGCACCGGATCTGACAGGGGCAGGTTGCAGGACCAAAGGTAAGGGGCTTTGACAGCCCAAAACCTGACAAATTGCAGTTTTGCCGGAATGGCGGGATTTTTTTCTTGTTCTAGTGCAACCTTATGATCCGGTGGTCCAGAAGCAGGAATACTATGATCAGAAGCGAGGAGTAGAAAAGATAGACGGCAACCGGGATATATTGATGGGGACTGATACGGAGGCTGAAGTAATTGTAGGCTACCAGCACCATCTTTTCCACCAGGAAGATTATCGAGGTGGCTACGGCGACTCCCACTATCCCGTAGTACTGAATCAGAAACAGACTGAGCGATACATTGAGAATGATTTCGACAACCGAGGCGATCAGGACTATCCGCGTTTTCTTAAGCCCGATCAGTATAGTCTGGGGAAACAAAAGCCTGCTGATTATCAGCAGCAGATACACCATAAAAACGTCTGCGCTGCGCGAGAATTCTTCCCCGAAAAGGGCAATATAAATCACCTTGCTGAAGAAGAGAAGCACTATTGACAGGGGAAAAAGAAGGTGCATCAGCCGCTTTGACTTCTCCCTGATAGCGTGAAGGGCGTCCTCCATTTTGCTGAGTGTGGAAAATTCGGGGAGCATGGCATTGCTGAGCCCGTTGGCCATAAGAATCACCAGCGGGAGCTCCTTGGCCCCGAACCGGAAAAGCGCAAAATTTGCAGCATCGTAGGTGGCCGTTATGATCAGTCCGTCGATATACTGGGCTGAACCGCTGAGCAGGGAGCTCAAAACAAGAGGCAGACCGAGTGCCATATGCTCCCTGATAAACGGCAGCGACAGCCTGAACCTTGCATGCCTGCGCAGCAGTACGGCAAGCCACAACAGCCGGATCACCGATATGGCAATCA
>SKQJ01000293.1 GCA_007119075.1 Bacteroidales bacterium
ATAACATCTATTGCCGGCAGCTTCGGAGACATGCCCGCTTTCAAAACAAGCTCGATCGGGTACGGGGCAGGCACCAGGGATTTCGAACATCCCAACGTGCTGAGGCTTTACCTGGGAGAAATGGATATTTCCGGAGAGGGAGAAAGCATATATGTTCTGGAGACGAATATTGACGACATGAACCCGCAATTCTATGATCATGTGATTGAGAGGCTTTACGGGGCGGGGGCACTGGAAGTGTTCCTGACCGGCATCCAGATGAAGAAGAACCGTCCGGGCATAAAGCTTACCATTCTTGCCGCTTCGGCCGACAAGGACCGGCTTCTGAAGGTAGTTTTTACCGAAACCACTTCCATAGGCGTAAGGATACGGCAGGAATCACGCGAAATCCTTGAAAGGGAGGTGAAAGCCATTGATACGCCCTATGGGCCGGTAAATGCCAAGGTTTCCTTTTATGAGGGACAGCCTGTGAATACCAAGATCGAATACGACGATCTGAAAAGGCTGGCGGAGAAACACGGGAAATCCATCAAGCAGATCCTTTCGGAAATACCGGCAAATCCTCAATAGATGACCGGCGCACGGTCTCATATGTGTCCTTCAATGACAGATTAAATGATATTGCCACTAACCACTGATTAAATGAGCGTTCTTGTCAACAAAAACTCCAGGGTGATAGTCCAGGGCTTCACCGGCAGCGAAGGGACCTTCCATGCCCGGCAGATGATAGAATACGGAACCGGCATTGCAGGGGGCGTCACTCCCGGCAAGGGTGGCCAGGAGCACCTCGGCAAACCGGTTTTCAATACGGTTGCCGATGCCGTTGCCGGCGCAGGTGCCGATACATCGGTAATATTTGTGCCGCCTCCCTTCGCGGCAGATGCAATAATGGAGGCCGCAGAAGCGGGCATAGAGCTGATTGTAGCCATTACCGAGGGGATCCCCGTGCAGGATATGGTTCGGGTGAAAGAATATCTCAGGGGGCGCAAATCAAGGCTTATCGGCCCCAATTGCCCGGGTGTCATTACCCCGGGCGAGGCAAAAGTCGGCATAATGCCGGGCTTTATCCATCAAAAGGGCAGCATCGGCATCGTCTCCCGCTCGGGGACACTGACATACGAGGCGGTTGACCAGATAACCAAGACAGGTCTGGGACAATCGACCTGCATAGGCATAGGCGGGGATCCGGTGATCGGGACAACCACCCTGGATGCGGTCAGATTGCTTATGGCAGACCCGGACACTCACGGCATAATAGTGATCGGCGAAATAGGAGGAGGGATGGAAGCGGAAGCGGCTTTGTGGATCAAAGACAATGCGACCAAACCTGTTGTAGGTTTCATTGCCGGCCAGACAGCCCCCAGCGGCCGGCGGATGGGCCATGCGGGCGCCATAATCGGGGGAAGCGACGACACGGCTGCGGCAAAAAAGAAGATCATGCGCGAATGTGGCATCCATGTGGTCGAATCGCCTGCTGATATAGGCAGCACGATGGCCGGATTGCTCATTCAGGCCTGACGGGGAACCGCTACAGCAGCTCTTCCATCATCAGCTCGACGGTATCTATGCCGATGCGCTTGGCAATTATGGTCTTGTCGGCATCAAGGATGTATATCGTAGGAGTGCTGTAGATGTCATAATTGAACCGGAACCGGCTGGCATTGCCCGGGTCATAGACATTCACCCAGCCAAGGTTGTTTTTCCTGATGTAATCGCTCCATTCTTCGGCATCATCATAGATATAGATCCCGAAAACCTCCAGTCCCTCGTTCCTGTACCTGCTGTGAAGGTCGTTCAGCCTCGGGGTCACCTCACGGCAATGGCCGCAGCCGGGCTCGTAAAAATAAAGGATGATATACCTGGCCTCGGTATCATGAAGGCTTACATAATTCCCATGGGGAGTCTTCATTTTCATTTCGGCGGCAGTGCGTCCGATAAGGTTCGGTTTCAGCCTTTCAACCCTTTCCCTTAATTTCCCGACTGTTTCCTCATTTGCCCAGGTAGCCAGGCCCGTGAGGTAATATCTTTCCGCCAGCTCGACGAAAACCGCATCCATCCCCATTATCTGCGACCGTTCGTATTGATTTATGAGGTAAACAAGGACATACTGGAATACTTTGTCATTGGCCCTGGAATATTCAATCACCCTTATGGCCTGGGGAATTATGGAATCGGGGGCCTGTATCAGCACCCGGTTGAAATAATGGTCAAGCTTGTTATGCAGCACCGGGGTGCGAATCAGTCTCTCGTCAGAAAAATCCACCATGTCAAAAAAATGGGTCTTATTGTAATGGTATCCCATGAACCATCTGACAGAATCGGGATTGGGCGTGCCGGCGGGAATATCGAATTCCGGCACCTCCGGGCTCTGCATTGCCCTTATCAGGTTGGCGAGCAGAGTGCCGGGATTGTTCCGGATAACTGTGCTCCAGTAATCCTGGACCTGCTTGTCAATGCCGGCCAGCCTCGACTGCAGATACGCGACCGAGTCGGGGTTATTCTGGTTTTTCTGAAGCCTCTCCCTCAGTCCGCCGGAAGCCGTTTGCATCCTGTTCATAAACCGGTGGTAATCGAGGAATCTTTGATTCTCCTCAGATCCGCTGATTTCCAGTCGGCCGACCGGATCCTCCAGGCTGGTTTCCATGGCGAAATCCTGCTCTTTGTCTATAATGATCTCGAAATAATTCATTTCAGGCAAAACAACCAGGTAAATGCCGCCGGGCAGCGCTTCCTGGCCGGCAAACACCCCGAAGCCGGAATTATCGACCCTTATCGTGTCTTTGATGAACTTGCGGTTGCCCAGGTGATATGCCAGAAGCAGGGTAGTGTCCTGCAATCCGTCGACCCTGACCTGCAGGTTATATCCTGCAGGATATAGCTGGCCGGCGGCCAGGGTGGACAAAATCAGAAAGACCAGGAATTTTTTGAATGATTGCATCGGAAATCAGTTTCTTTTGGTTAATGCAGCAAAATTAGCGCCGCGATTTGAAATTACAACAAGTTATCCCGCTTTTTCCCGATATAGTACGGAGGTGCATGCGGGTTTATTATACGGATTCAGGTTTCAACCTGCTGTAAATATCGAGCAGCTTATGCTTTTCCATGTCCCAGTTCAGCTCCCGGGCCGCTTTTTGCAGGTTCTCCTTCCAGTAGTGTCCAGGCTTATCGAGCACACTTTTTATTTTGCCGGCTATCTCTGACGGTGAATGATCGTTTATGACAAGACCTGTATTATATTTTTCGATTATTTTGCGGACTTCGGGCAGGGGGGAGGCCACCACCGGGATACCGGCCGATATGTAGTCGAACAATTTGTTCGGGAGACTGTAACGGTAGTTCAGATTGGTATCCTTGTCAAGAGAAAGCCCTGCGTCGCAGATGGCTGTAAGCTGCATCAGCTCCCGGTAGGGAAGGGGATGAATGAAAATTACCCTGTCCCTGAGCATGTGGCTTTTTTCAACCTGCGCGGCAAGGCGGGGCAGGATGTCTCCGCGCCCGGCAATAACAAGGACTGTATTGTCGATATATTCCATGGCGTGGACCGCTTCTTCGGCGCCCCTGTCCCGGTTTATCCCTGTGCCCTGCAGGATCACAAGCTTCCTGCCTTCCGGCAGACCGTATTTTGAGCGGCTGACGGTTCCGCCAAAGGTTTCTCTTTCCGGGACATTCCTTATTACGCATGGCTCTTTTCCGTATTTTTCACTGTAAGCCGAGGCTATGGAATCGCTTACGGTTATTGTATGCCCGAGCCGGGGAAAAATAAATTTCTCAATTGTTTCCCATATTTTCTTCACACCGGGGCGGCTGATCAGTTCAGGCACTTCGGTGAAATATTCATGGGAGTCGTACACCAGCGTTTTCTTCCTCAGCCGGGATGCCAGGTAATTGGCGGGGAGCGTGTCAAGATCGTTGGAATGGAGTATGTCATGCCCGGATGAAAGCAGGAAAATGAAAAGCCGTATGTTGTATTCGGCGTAGAACAGGGCCCCCCTGTTGAACCAGTGCCTGATGCGCCTTACCCGGTACGGCCTGTCACCGACCGGCAGACTGCCGGGCAGCAGCCTTCCGGTGACCAGGATCTCATAGCCTGCTTCATGAAGAGTCCGGCAGAACCGCTTTATCCTCTGATCGGTGGCCACATCATTTGTGACCGATACGATTATCAATGGTTTCTTCATGCTCCAGGATAAATTGTGTTGCCGGTAAAAGTGATTCTTTTTTCCCGAAAAATTAAAACGCGATTATTGTTTAAAAATAAATAGCCATGTTTAAACAAAATCAGAAATAAAATGTTTGTTGGACAGTAGATATGGGAAATAACCGCCATATGACAATTAAAGAAACAATAAACTATAAAAAACCAAAATTAACATTACTATGAAGAGTTACTCGCTTTTTTTGCTGTTGTTTTTGCTGTCGCCCTTTTATTCTTCTGGCAGCCATGGATTTAATCACTCCGGGATCAATCCGGGAATTGTGCCCGGGGCCGGGGCCGGATTTATTGAGGAGCGGATGGAAGACATGAATTACCGGATGTCATGGTTTGCCCCTGATAGTGAAGAAACCCCTGCCATTGCCGCCTGGATGAAAGATATGAATTACTGGGTTTCGTGGAGCGCCACTGATATCGAGGAGGCCCCCGGCATTGCCGGATGGATGAAGGACATGAATTACTGGGTTTCGTGGAGCGCCACTGATATCGAGGAGGCCCCCGGCATCGCCGGATGGATGAAGGACATAGATTACTGGTCTGTCCCTTTGGCAATTGATGAAGGGATACTGGATGAAATTGCTTCGGGAATTGAGCCATGGATGGCTGATCCGTGCCGGTGGGATACCGGAGGCCGTGACTATGCCGGCAAGAACCGGAGATGCTAAACGATGAGGCCATGAATTACCGGCATTCTTTGTATCTTTCTCCTGTAATAAAAGAAGCCAAAATTTTGTCCAAAAAATACAAAATTTTGACTTACAGGAGGAACCGCTTCGCTTTAACTTATCATTACCAGGGAAAGCATTTTTTATCACCAATGAATTAATAGTGTCATTATCCGGTTACAATGCTTTTCAATCCGTTGAATCCTCATGTCATACTCTTCACTCTGATCTGGTTATAATTGATGAGGATTTCCCATGAATTTTTTTCATCCGTCTGTGAGTATTTTGACTTCGTCGATTACCCATGCAATTAATTGCACTTTGTTGGATTTTCAATTGATGGGAAATTCGGATAAAAAAAATTCATTTACCTTTGCATTTTTTAATGCCGGTTGCGTTCCGTCATCACGCATACCCGATTACCACAGGAAACAAACAATGAGAATTGAAGAAATTATCACCGGTGCCATTTGCCGGTATTTCACAGAAAGATCTTTGCCCGAGCCTGATCAGTCGCTTATTCAGCTCCAGAGGACCCGGAAAGAATTTGAAGGCGACATCACACTTGTGGTTTTTCCCCTGATAAGGCTGTTGAAAAAATCTCCCGCAGAAGCCGGTGAAGAACTTGGCTCTTTCCTGCTACAGCAGCCGGAAATAAAGGACTTCAACGTGATCAAGGGGTTTTTGAACCTTGTAGTGGATTCTTCATACTGGATGGATTTTGTCACAAATTCGGCTGCCGACCATAATTATGGTTTTGCAGAAAGCCCTTCCGGCGGGACCGTTCTGGTCGAATTTTCCTCTCCCAATACCAACAAGCCTTTGCACCTCGGGCACATCAGGAATAACCTGCTTGGCTATAGTATTTCGAAAATACTCGAGGCTAACGGGAAAGAAGTTAAAAAAGTGAACCTTGTAAACGACAGGGGCATCCATATATGCAAAACAATGCTTGCATGGCAGAAGTGGGGTGAAAACGCAACCCCTTCTTCCGCGGGAGTCAAGGGCGATCATTTCGTAGGGGATCTTTACGTAAAGTTTGAAAATGAATACAGAACGGAGGTTCGGCAGCTGGCAGAACAGGGAATGGCCGAAGAAGCTGCAAGAAGCGAGGCGCCTCTTATTCGGGAAGCAAGGGAGATGCTCAGGAAATGGGAGGCGGGCGACCCCGGGGTGACCCGGCTCTGGGAGATGATGAACGGATGGGTATATGAAGGCTTTGATGTCACTTACCGCAGTCTCGGAGTTTCGTTCGATAAGATCTATTATGAATCCGAAACCTATAATGCCGGCAAGGCCATTGTCAGGGAGGGGCTCGGTAAATCGGTATTCTACAGCAAGGAAGACGGGTCTGTATGGATTGACCTGACCCGCAGGGGGCTCGATGAAAAACTGCTTCTGCGTTCCGACGGCACCTCGGTGTATATCACCCAGGACCTGGGCACGGCTGTAATGCGCCAGCAGGATTACGATGCCGAAAAGATGTATTATGTTGTGGGCAATGAGCAGGATTACCATTTCAAGGTGCTTTCCCTGATCCTCCAGGAGATGGGTTATGACTGGGCCGGTTCCATCGAGCATATATCCTACGGGATGGTCGAACTGCCGTCGGGCAAAATGAAATCGCGTGAGGGAAAAGTGGTGGATGCCGATAACCTGATTGACGAAATGCTCGAAACGGCCGGGGAGCTTTCGGCCGAGCTCGGAAAGCTCGACGGACTCGACCGGGACGAAAAGTCCGCTATTATCAGGACTATAGGCATGGGCGCCCTGAAATATTTTATTTTAAAAGTGGATCCCAAAAAGAATATGATCTTCAACCCGGAGGAATCGATCGATTTCAACGGCAATACCGGTCCGTTTATCCAGTACACCCATGCAAGGATTCGATCGCTTCTGAAAAAGGCCGGGCAACAGGGAATTGTTCCCGGAAAGGATATCGAGAACGATGGTTTCAGTCTCACCGTAAAGGAAAAGAACGTTTCAGCCCTGCTGCACGAGTTTCCCGTGATCGTTGCCGAAGCCGGAAAAGCATGCAGTCCCGCCTTAATCGCAAACCTTATGTACGAGGTCGCCAGGGAATACAACCAGTTTTACCATGATCATCCCGTACTGAAGGAGGAAGACAGGGGCAAACGGGATTTCCGGCTGAGATTGTCGGCCCTTACGGGCGATGTGATCAAAAAAGGCATGGATCTTCTGGGCATCGATGCCCCCGAGAGAATGTAGCAGGATGCGGGCAGGCACCGCATGGCCCGGCGATAAATGTTCGCCGGGAGCCGGGCTGCTGCTGTCAGCTGTAATAAAAAATTGGCATTTGCAGTTCTATTGATTAATTTTATCCTGCAATAAAGAAAGGATGAACCGCTTAGCTTTATATTTATTGTTTAACCGGAAAAAGTGATCCGAAATGTTTGAAAATTTATCTGAAAAGCTTGAACGCTCTTTTAAATTGCTCAAGGGCGAAGGATATATATCTGAAATCAACGTCGCGGAAACCCTTAAGGAAGTAAGAAGGGCGCTGCTCGATGCCGACGTCAATTTCAAGATAGCCAAAAATTTCACCGACAGGGTAAAGGACAAGGCCATGGGGCAAAACGTGCTTGCCTCGGTCAAACCCGGCGAGATGCTTGTCAAGATCGTGCATGACGAGCTTGCCGAGCTGATGGGAGGCGGCACGGAAGAGATCAATATAAAAGCCAATCCGGCAATAATCCTGATAGCCGGCCTGCAGGGTTCCGGAAAAACTACGTTTGCCGGGAAACTTGCCCGGTTTCTGAAGACAAAGAAGGGAAAAAATCCTCTCCTTGTCGCCGGTGACGTTTACCGGCCCGCTGCTATCGAACAGCTCAGGGTGCTCGGCGGACAGGTCGGTGTGCCTGTATATTCCGAGGAAGATAACCGGCAGCCTGTTAAAATAGCCCGTTCCGCCGTAAGGCACGCAAAAGAGAACGGGCACAACCTTGTTATAATCGATACCGCCGGGCGTCTGGCCGTGGATGAGGAGATGATGAACGAGATTGCCGCCGTAAAACAGGCGGTAGAGCCCCACGAGATCCTTTTTGTGGTGGATGCGATGACAGGGCAGGATGCGGTGAATACAGCCAAAGCCTTCAACGAGAGGCTGGATTTTGACGGGGTCGTTCTCAGCAAGATGGACGGGGATACCCGCGGGGGCGCCGCCCTGTCGATACGGTCGGTTGTGAATAAGCCTATTAAATTCATAGGTTCGGGTGAAAAGCTTGATGCAATCGAACAGTTC
>SKQJ01000354.1 GCA_007119075.1 Bacteroidales bacterium
CTGGTGATCGAAGCTGAGGGAACCGCTCTGAGGTCGTCGCTCTGCACAGAAGCTACCGAGCCAATAATATCCCTGCGCTTACGTGTGCCATAGCCAATTACAACCACTTCATCAAGCTCCTCAACAGCAGGAGATAGAATTATCTCCAGCGGTTCAGGGCCCGTTGCCCTGACTTCCCGGGTGATCATGCCCACATAGCTTACCTGCAAATAAGCTCCCTCGCGCACGGCAAGGAAAAAATTGCCATCGGCATCGGTTACGGTACCGTTTCCGGTGCCTCTCTCAATCACAGTGACGCCGGGTATCGGCTCATTGTCTTCCATATGGAGCACTTTGCCGCGGACCTCTGCCGGCTGGGCTGCCAGTTCAGGGGCAACCGCCATAACAGAAAGAAGCAAAAGGCAATTTTTTATCAGAATTCCTTTAAATGAGCAGATTCTTATTTTCTGAAGCATCAGGTTCAAGCTTTAATAATGGTTTACAGCATTGGCCGCACACATACCTGCATATATAATTGTACAAATATACCAACGGGTCCAGAACAGATAAAGTAATGGTATCCCATTTAACCACGAAAATTATCTCAGAATCCAAAAAAGGGACAGGCCGGTGCCGGACGAAAATCAGCGCACCGCCATTCCTGTTGTCCCGGCAGCAAAGCGCCAGTTTGCTCTCATCCTCCATAAAACCGGGTAGCAGCTTGTTTTCGGCAATGCATCCTTTAACTATCGGCCTGTCAGATTATGCCCGGCACCGGATGGGATAAATTTCACCGGCTTTCGAGACATTATTACACGCACGGATTAATAATAGAACCTAAATTTGATCAAATCTGAATTCTGATCTTTATTAGATAACCAAAACCATGTTTCTATGAAAAAAATAAATTTTACTCTTTTTAATTATGTGCTCTGGGGAGTTGCTTTATTCCTGTTCTCCGGAGCCAGTATTCATTCGCAGGAGATAAAGCTGAACGCTGCGGATGATGCGGTCGTATTTTCGGAAAATCCGGATGAAACCGCTGTATTTTTCCACAACAGCAACATTGTGGCAAATAAAACCGACGACGATAATGAAATTTATTCCTTCATTAAATTTGATGTCGGCGCATTTGCCAACCGCACTATAAAAAGTGCCCGGTTTTCAACCAGGGGCTCGGCCAAAGAAGATACTGAAGCCGTAATCCGTCTCCGGCGTGCGGGAACTTCTTTCAGCAGGGATACGACCAGCTGGAACAACAAACCCGGTCTAGGCCAGGAACTGGCAACAAAAATCTATTCAGCCTCCTCTGCCAGGCGGGAATATGATCCCGTACAAAACCGGCTGGTTGACTACATAAATGAAGAGCTTGCAAAAGGCTCCGCAGAAATAGCATTCGCTATCCAGTACAAGGAGGGAGATCAGAATGCGGTCAGCTGGATTGGAGGCAAGGGCGATGGTGCCTGGGGACCTGAGCTGATTATTGAATTCGATCAGGGGATGACTTACCTTCCGGTGGAAGATGCCGTAGCCTTCAAGGAAGATCCTGACAGAACCGGAGCCGATTTCCATGCCAGCAACATACTTGTAACCAGGATTGACGAGAATACCGAAGCGGTTGCATTTGTGAAATTCGAACTTAAGGGCTATGCATACAAGCGGGTATCAGCGGCAGAGTTCTCGACCCGGGGAACTGCGAAGGCCGATAAATCACAGATTGTTCAGCTGAGAAAAGCGGGCCAGGGTTTTGGGCGCGATACCACCGGCTGGAATAATATGCCGGGAATGAGCGGCAAACTTGCCACCAGGGAGTATATCCCAAGCTCAGCCCGCACCGCTTATAACGAGATTGACAGCCGTCTTGTAGATTATATCAATGAGGTCCTGGCAACAGGTCAGGAAGTCATTGCTTTCGGATTGCAATATGATGAAGGCGATCTTGATGCCGGAAACTGGATCGGCGGCAGGGGCGACGGTCTGTGGGGGCCGATTCTTGAAGTCACGCCGGACCAGGAAAATTATTCTGCTTTCGCTATCGATGATGCAGTTGTTTTTTCCGACAAGCCCGAAGAAACTGCCAATGAGTTTCACGGTTCCAACATTATTGTCTATGAAACCGACGATGGCAGGGCTGTTTCATTTATCAAGTTCGATGTCAGCGCGTTTTCGGGCCGGCAGGTAAGCGAAGTGAAATTTTCCACCCGTTCAAGCATGGCATCGGGGCAGACGATGACGGTCCGATTGACTAATGCAGGCGACGGCTTCAGCCGTGATACTACCAGCTGGAACAATAAGCCAAATCATTCCGGCAAACTGGCCACGGCAATATATGACGATAATTCCGGACGAAAGGTATTTGCTCCCGAAGGCGATGCGCTGGTCAATTACGTAAACGGCAAATTAATGGGAGGCGCCGAAGTGATCTCCTTCGGCCTTGAGTATGACGCGGGCGACGGAAGCGGCCTTAACTGGATAGGCGGCAAAGGAGACGGCGCATGGGGACCGATGCTTGAGATGAAAATGGATTATTCTTATGGCTCTTATGCTTCGGGGGATGCCGTTATTTTTGAGCATGAACCCGACAATACTGCTTCTTCCTTCCATGCCACAAACCTCCTGGTGAGAAAAACCGATGATGAAAACATCGTATCGTTCGTCAGGTTCAATGTTGCCGATATTGCCGGCATGGAGATAGTGGATGCCACCTTCTCCACCCGTTCAGGCATGCAGGCTGACAGGACAATGACTGTAAAGCTTACAAGGGCGGGAACTGATTTCGACAGGGAGACAACCAACTGGAACAACCGGCCCTCCCGTTCGGGCGAGCTGGCTTCGGTGCTGTACGACAGCAATTCGGGTCGCAAGAATTTTGTTCCCTCAGGTGACAATCTCGTGAACTACATCAATGAGCACACGCTTACAGGAAAGCAGGAAGTGGCTTTCGGGCTCGAATACAAGGATGGTGACGGAGGGGATCTCAACTGGATCGGCGGCAAGGGCGACGGAGCCTGGGGGCCGGTGCTGGAGCTGAAACTGCGCACGCCTCTGGAAGGAGACACCATTTATGTGGTATCTGATGCTTATGTAAAGGAAGCCGAGCCCGGCGACAACTTCGGTGCTGCTGCCGATATGGGAATCAGGCGTGCTGATGATGGCACAGGAAAGGAAACCTTCATTAAATTTGACATCAGCCGGTCGGCCGATGCAGTGGCCGGCGCAGTGAGACTGACGGCCTATATCGGACAACATGACAGCGGAACGGAAAGAGACAATTTCTATGTCAATGTATATGCAGTTGAAGATACAACATGGAAAGAAATGGAGATCAGCTGGGATTCCAGGCCTGAGTCAGGCGCAAGGCTGATTGAAGAAAATGTTGCGTGGTTTGGCGGCGGACAGGCAGTAGAATGGAGCAGCGATGAACTGACCCATTACATCAATGCGGCAATTCGCGAGGGCAGGCAGTATGTATCCTTTGTCTTGAAGGGCAAAGACAATACGCCCGGCGATCGCCTGTGGATGGCCGGAAGGGAATGGAGGCCAATGGCTACCAGCCTGATTTTTGATTATACGGTGCCTCCTCCCGCACAGGAAATGCCTGTAGTTGCCGACAGCTATGTATCGCAGGCGGAAGGCGAACAAGACACCAACTTTGGTGATCAGGCTGACCAGCATCTGATCAATGATGACGAAAATGAAGCTTCAAAATGGATCTACTTCAAATATGATCTGTCCGATGCTTATGGTGAATCCGTATCGGCATCGCTCAACGTATATGGCAGCATTCACAATGAAGCGACAGGCCTGGAAGAGTTCCATTACGAAGTGTTTGCAGTCGCCAATACTACCTGGCAGGAAGACGAAATAACATGGACCAATAAACCTGCGGCCGGCACCCAGGCATTATTGACTGGCACCCTGTACCCGGGCGGAAGATGGTTTACCCTGACGAGTGCAGCATTCACAGCCTATGTCAATTCAGCCATAAAAGAGGGCAGGGATTATATTACCCTGGTCGCCAAAGGAACCAATCCTACTCCCGGCAAACGGGCATGGCTGTCGGGCAAGGAGTGGAGGGCAAGCTATATAACCCTCAACTATGAACCTGAGGCGGCGCTGCCGGTATTTTCTCCCGCTGCGGGCGACTATATAAGGTCCGTCCTTGTTTCAATAAGCACTCCCACGGCAGGTGCAAGCATATATTATACTACCGACGGAAGCGACCCCGATGATACTGACGGAACATTGTTCGAGCCGGGAACGGGGATCGAGATTACAGACACAACCACAATAAGGGCTGTTGCATATGCGCCGGACCTTAAGCCGAGCGGGATTGTGGCTGCCACCTATAACGTTACCCCGGTCGGTTTGCCAAAATTCAGCCCGACACCCGATGTTCAATATCAGAAGAGCGTAACCGTTACAATAAGCGCTGAACCCGAAGGGTCGATCATCAGGTATTCCGATGACGGAGGCGAACCCGCCACCATTTATGAAGAGCCGCTGGTGATTACCGGTCCCACCCTGATAAGGGCACAGGCTTATAATGAAGATTTCACATTTTCCACCCGGATTACAGAGGCTTACTATGACGTGGTGGAAACGGAACCTGCCCCGGGAGTCGGGCCTGCAGGGGTTGGCTTTGCCGATCTCTCAAGGGATAACCAGCCGGAGCTTTCGCTCTGGCTCAGGGCACACGATATTGTTGAGGCCGATGACGGCGCCAGGGTCAATATATGGTCCGATCAGTCAGGCAACAGCAATGACGCCCATAATGATGAGTCATCTGTTGGCAGCAACGTGCCAAATACCGGGGAAAGCTGGAAAGCCGCACCCTCATTCGTGGCAAACGGCCTGAACAACTGGCCGGCGGTTCATTTCGGAAGCCTTATAGGCGAAGACGGGGATTCAAGGATGCTGGTAGTCGACGACGCAGACAATCTCGATGGCGGCGCAGGGATATCCATCTTTATGGTGGCAAAAAGGAACCAGATGTATGGCGATTTTGCCGCGCTGTTCCAGAAAAGGGATATCAGGAACCAGCCGGCGCAATCCGGCTATGTGCTGGAAATGGATGGCGGGGCCAACCCGAACAAAATGCAGTTCGTGTTAGCCCGGGATATATTCCTGAAGAGCCAGGATGAATTCAATGATGAAGATTATTACATTATCAATGTTGGACTGAACAGCAAGCACCGGCTGGCGACCTTTATAACCAACGGTGAGCTGAAAAGCAGCGCTTTATATTCAAGGCCTGTCCAGAATGTTCATGCTCCCGTAATAATCGGAGGCTTCCAGCCGGTTGACATTGCTGAGATAGTCATGTTCAACTCGGATATGAACAGTGCACAGACTGTCCTGGTGCATAATTACCTGGCGGCAAAATACGGACTTGGTTTAGCTGGCGGCCGGAAATACAACAGCAGCGAATTCATCCATGATATAATCGGCATAGGCCGCGAGCAGGACATTTCCGGCGACGGAAGCGAAATGCACACCTATTCTTCGGGCGGGGCCCTGCTGCTTTCAGCCAATGCTTTCGATGCTGACGGCGATTACGTCATAGCAGGCCATAATGGCGGCGAATTATCGGATGACAATGATGCAAAGGCATGGACCCGCGTCTGGCATGTAGAAACCTCCGGCAACGGCGGCAATGTGACCATGGGATTTGATTTTGGAGCGCCGGGTATTGTATCTGAGCCTTCGGCCGATTATAAGCTCTGGCATAAGGCCGATCTTGATGACGAATCCTGGACCGATCTTGAAAAAACCGCCGATACTGACGGCGAGATTCTGAATTTCATGGTCGAAGATATTCAGAACGGATTTTATGCTATTGGCATCGAATCACCTGATTTTACGGTTGATGTCAGAAATCCGCTGAAAAGAGAAGATTCTTTCAGAGTCTATCCGAACCCCGCAAGCGACAAAATCACCGTGGAGTTTGAAAATGAGAGGACCGGAAACGTTATGATCAGCATAATAGATGTAAACGGTCGACGGGTTGTTTATGAATCAGTAAGCAAACATTCCGTCAATCTCAAGCACGAAATAGATCTGTCCTCTCTTGCGCCGGGATTCTATTTCATAGAGGTGAGGGATGACCGCCAGCGTCTTATGGAACGGGTTTTCATTAAATAGTGCAATAGTTGTAAACAACAGATCGATTGCAGTATGGGAGACTGCCCGGAATCCGGGCAGTCTCTTTTGCTTGTGCCGGAAATCGGGGAATTGACAGGTTTTGTCTGACAGAATTCATAATTTAGCAACATGAGCATCTATTCGATTATACCATTATTTTTCCTGGCCTCATGCATTGTTCCGAAACAGGAGGCTGATCCGGGATTTGCCATAAGATCAGAATTGCTGATCGATGTAGTTGCCGGTTACTATACACCCCCGTCAATGGATATAGGTGACCCGGAAAAATATTACTGGCCAAAAGCCATTGCCCGGTTTGATAAATACGGGATCAATGACACATTGGCCAACGGGTGGATCGATGAACTTAAAGACCGCAGCCCTTTTCATTTCACCCTTGTCGGGATGGCCAGGCTTATGGCCCTCTATCCGGATGCTCCGGGAATTAAAAATAACAGGAGCGTCCTGCTGGAAAAGGTTTTCGAGCGCGACGACAGTCATAATCCGTGGACTTCCGAAGGCACGGAGAACCATATCAACATGGACCGCACCTCCGGATACCTGTTTGCACAGTACGCGCTTGATTATCCTGAGCTGTTTCCGGAGGCCTCATCCAGGCTCGGATTAATGAAAGAGTGGATTAGCCGGTGGTCAAAGACCATATACCGGTATGGCACCGGCGAGTGGAATTCAGGCATATATCAGGCATACCACATGATTGGCTGGCTAAACCTCTATGATTTTGCAGAAGACCGGGAAGTGAAGGATATCGCGAGGGCAGTCCTGGATTATTATTCTGCCGAAATGGCCCTGCATTACAGCTGGGGCACTTATGGAGGCAGCGAGAAAAGGGGACAGGGAGCAAGAGATGTAAATACCACCGCTTCGAATTATCTCTGCTGGCTGTGGTTTGGCCTGCAAAATGACAGCGTGCCGGAAGCTTCCAGGGGAGGAGAGTATATCCAGTCGGTCCATGCAGCAACCAGCGCCTATTTTCCCCCCGAAGCAATACGTCAGCTGGCTGCAAAGAATTTTGACAAGCCGGCATTTTATGCGAACAGCAAACCTTCATACCTGTTTGATCATCCCTCATTTGTAAAGCAGTTTTTCTATATTGATGAAAATTTCACCCTTGGGACGGCCGTAAGTCCCTACGGCGGATGGACCGGCTCAACCTATCAGTTCGTAAACTGGAAACTGGCGGTAAGGAACAATTCCGGCAATCCCTATGAGATATCGGGAAACGGGAGATTTCATGATACCTGGTCGGGTATCGCCGCAAATCCCTGGACCCAGTTTGCACAACATGAGAATGTCCTGGTCCAGATGACCATGACCCCGGCAAACAAAAATGAATTGATCACGGCAGTCGAAGAAAAGACCGGTCAATGGCAAAAGGACTGGCAGAGAGACTTCTCCCGGAGGTTTCCGGATGACAACAAACCGAACGTGGTCAATTTTGCCCGGAACATTGTTGCCGAAAATCTTAGTTTTATCAATCTGCCTTCAAATACTGCCATTGTTTTTGAAAATAACAGATGTTTTGCTGAGCTCGGCGACGTATACCTGGCAATTAATTTTATAGGCACCGATCATGCAGATGCTGATAAAAACCTGATCATTTCAGGAAGCAGGCTGCTTGTTACAGATAAAGCTCCCCCGGGCGATCTCTGCGGTTTCGTAATGGAGGTGGTTGAAGCCGGCAATTTTGAGAGTTTCCGCCATTTCAAACAAACCTATAATCAGCAGGACCGGCTTGACTGCCTTGCGGACAGCAACCGCATAAGCTATTTTTCGTCCTGCGGGCGCAATATTAAGGCCGGTTACAATGCTTCGGGTTTTTTCACGGAGGCCCTTTATGACTGGGGATATGGAGTGACTGAACCTCAAACATTTACCTTTGACGCTCCCTGGCAGCAGCCCCAATGGCCCGCCGGTGAAGGATACGGCAAAATACCGTACCTGTCGGTCGACGGCGACAGCATCAATTTCAATGAAGAATGGCCTGTATTTTC
>SKQJ01000371.1 GCA_007119075.1 Bacteroidales bacterium
ATCAGGATATAGATAAAGCCAAAAGCCAGGATATCTCCGATTATAGCCTGCGAAACAGGTTTCTTATTCAGCTTTACCGGAATTACGGCAGCCGGGTAAATATGTCTTTTGACTTCAAGGTAGGTGTTTTTCACGATCAGCAAAACCCTGATTACTTTAATGCCTCCGCCGGTAGATCCAGCCGACCCCCCAATAAACATAAGGATAAAGATCAGCACCGAGAGAGAAGGTATCCACAAGGAATAATCTGAAGTAATGTAACCGGTAGTTGTGATAATTGACACAACCTGAAAAGCAGCTGTCCTGTATGACTCTTCCGGGCCTGC
Organism: Bacteroidales bacterium; assembly: GCA_007119075.1. GTDB lineage: Bacteria > Bacteroidota > Bacteroidia > Bacteroidales > PUMT01 > PXAP01. Next base: position 327 of record SKQJ01000371.1, read on the forward strand.
AAAGCCGGTAATAGCCAGGCCGGTACCGGTTATCAGAATGAAAACAAAAACAAGGGCCAGGTAAAACCTGAATTCCTCGTTTTTCCAAATCCTGTCGAACCTGAAATGAAGCGCAAAATAGGAAAGGATAAAATTTGTCCCGGCTATAAACATGAATAATGTTATGACATATTCAATAAATGGCGAGTTGAAATAAGCAATGCTTTCCTGCCTGGTTGAAAACCCTCCCGTCGCCATAGTGGTAAACGAGTGATTGACGGCATCAAACAGGTTCATGCCACCGAGCAGCAGGAGGATGGTTTCAGCGGCTGTAAAAATAATATAGATAGCCCATAACCGGCGGGCTGTTTCTTTAACCCGGGGATGAAGCTTGTCTTTTGTCGGTCCGGGAACTTCGGCAATGAAGAGCTGCATCCCGCCTATGCCAAGGATCGGAAGCACGGCAAGTGAAAGCACTATTATTCCCATCCCACCCATCCATTGAGTTAATGACCGCCAGAAAAGCAGTCCGTGCGGAAGGGCCTCTATGTCATCCAGAATTGTTGCGCCGGTTGTGGTGAAACCGGAAATCGTCTCGAAAAAGGCATCGCCGAAAGAGGATATATACCCGCTGAACCAGAAAGGCAAACTGCCGAAAATACTGAAAACCACCCAAACAAGACTGACAATTATAAATCCCTCCCTCTTGCCTATTGATTTGTCGGCATTACGGGTGAAGAACCACATGGTGCCGCCAGTCAAAAATGTCAATGCGCCGGTAAGCAGAAAAGCGGGCAAATCGCCATCCCGGTATATAAAAGCCGGAATAAGGCATAATAAGATAAACAATCCCTCTATAAGGACAAGAAGGCCTATAACGTTTATAATCTTTGCTGTATTCAGCATCTTATTTGAATATGCGCCCCAGCTTATAAACCGCTGACGGAAGTGAAAAGACTATTACTATATCATTGGGCTGGATCTGGGAATTCCCGTGAGCTATGAAACAGGATTTCCCCCTGATAACTCCTCCTATGGTGGCTCCGGCAGGCAGATCAAGGTTTTTGAGGGGCGCCTTTGTAACAGGGCTTCCGGGGCGTGCAATAAATTCAAGGATCTCGGCTTCGGTACCGGTCATGAATTTTATGGAGGAAACTGAATCCCCCATTGTAAACCTGAAAATCCGGCTGGCAGCACTGAGTTTCTTGTTGATGATCGTATCCAGGCCCATATTCTCGGCAAATGAAACATAATCCAGGTTTTCCACTTCGCAGATCACTTTTTTTACTCCCAGCTTTCTTGCAGTCAGACAGGCTAGGATATTTGTCTCCGCGCTTCCTGTAACCGCCAGGAATGCGTCCATATTGCCAACTCCTGCTTCCTTCAGCAAATCAATATCGCGGCCGTCACCGTTAATGACCAGTGTTTTTTCAACCCACTCATTAATGTCATTGCATTTTGCCCTGTTAATCTCAATCAATTTAATATTAATACGTTTTTCAAGGTCTTTTGCTGTCCTGATCCCGATCCTGCTGCCACCGAGTATCATCAGGTTTTTTACGGGAATATCCTCTTTTCCGCTGTACTTCATGACATCATGGATGCCGGAGGGACTGGTGATGATATATACAAGATCGTTGAGCATAAATTTTTCAGACCCGCCGGGAATCAGGGTTTTTCCGTTGCGTGTAATTGCAACTACCCTGAATTCGGCTTTTATATTCAGCCTGGCCATATCCATGAGCGATTTATTGATCACCGGTGCATTGGCATCAAGCTTAATTACATACACAGCCATTTTGCCGCCTGCATAATCGACGAAATCAGTAGTCGAAGTCTTGTTAAGCAGTGTTATGACCTCTTTTGAAGCTATCCGTTCTGGATAAATAAGGTAATCGATTCCAAGCGCCGTGAAATGTTCCTTGTTGTGGGCAAGAAGATACTCGGAACTGTCAATCCTTGAAATGGTTTTGCGGGCACCGAGCTTTTTGGCGAGTATTGCCCCGGTTATATTCAGTGATTCCGATGCAGCAACGGCAATATAAAGGTCGCAATGCCGTATATTGGCCTCCCTGAGAATTTCAAAAGAGGTGGCAGACCCCTTTACTGTCGTCAGCTCGTAACCGGATTCAATGATGGAGAGTTTTTCGGAATCGGGATCGATAATAGTAACATCATGTCTTTCATTGCTCAGCATCCTGGCAAGGTGGGTGCCAACCTCTCCGGCACCGGCTATTATAATCTTCATATATGGTTCCTTAAATAAATCCCGGCAAAATAAAGCCAAATCTATGACACTTTAGCAATATGCAAAAATTATTTTTAAAGCCCGGCGACAAATGCCCCTGATGAGGATACATCCCAGAAACAGAACCCTGCCTTGTTGCAAAGATCAACGATTATTTCCCTTTGAAACCGGGAAACAGAAGAATCAATAACCACCCGGGACGGATGAACCAGGTTAAACAAAAAAGCCGGGTCGGTCGTTGTTCGTGAAGATATCACCATAATATCGATGTCAACAGACTTTGCCAAATCCTCAAATCCTTTCGCCTCCCTTCCGGGGAACCAAATGGTTTGCCCGGCAAAAAACACAAGTCCGTCACCTTCGGAATAAAGAGCAGGATTGCCGGGCAAGGGTGTGTGACTGAAATCCACGGCCGGGATCACGCTTGAATTCCTGGCGTTCAGATGCCTTGCGGGGCCCGAAGCAATCAACGGCGGGCCACTGGAGGCGCTATGATCCGGAATGGATGAGATGATGAAATTATTCTCCCCGTAAATGAAATTATAGATTGAAGCCCCCCTGGCGTTGTAAACAATGAAAATATTCTGATTCGCAGTCCTTAGCCGGTAATCAGCACGAAGTCCCAGACCCGAAATGATAGTAAGCAGTGCCAGAAACAGAAATACCGCTTTCCTTTTTTTAAAGAAAAGAGTCGTTAATATTATTATACCATAAAGACACAGTACAAGTGCCGGGCTGGCCTGAATATCGCTTATCATTGCAAAAGGCAGATTGCTTATGAAAGTCAGTATAAAATTCAGCAGCTTAAGTGCCCCATTGAGTATGACCGCAAATATAACAGCAACCGGCTGCAGCCAGGAGATCAGGAACAGGAAGAACCCGCTGTACAGGATTATCATTGCCAGCGGTACGGCAAATATGTTTGTCACCGGAAAATATCCCGGAAAATGATTGAAATAATAGATGATCAACGGGAAGATAAGGAGCTGGGCCGACAAAGACAAAGACACCAGAGCCCATATCCTGTCGGGAATATATTTTTTAAACCGCACCAGCGAGTATATTGCCGGCTGATAACAAACAATTCCTGCCACAGCTAGATAGGAAAGCTGAAAACCAACCATAAACAGGGAAAGCGGATCGGCTATAAGCTGAAAAACCGCTGCAGATGCAAGTGTATTGAGCGTACTGACAGGCCTGCCAAGTGAACGGGACACCGTCAGGAATGTAAACATGGTTGCGGAGCGGGTTACCGAAGGGGACATACCGGTAAGCGCGGCATAAAACCAAATTGCTGCAACAATAATTACCGGTGCCGCAATAGAATAGCACCTCGTACCCCGCAGGAATCCAAGCATCCAGAAAAGAAGCAGGTATAGGATGCCAACATGCAGGCCTGACACGGCAAGAATGTGCATTGCGCCTGATCCTGAATATATCCGTCTGGTTTCATAGTCCAGTGTGTTTCTGTAACCAAGAAGAAGGGCCGAAGCAACGGAAAAATCTCTGCCTGCGATACCGCTCGTGGCAAGAATATCGAGCAGCTTATACCTTAGCTTTCCATTAAATACGGACAGGCCTGTACCTCCCGTCTTCATGTCGGGATTAAACCATTCGTCTTCTCGCAAATATATTTCGCCATAAATTCCTTGAAGCATGGTATGACGCCGGTAATCGAATTCCCATGGATTTCCAGCATTGCTGATTTCACGGAAATTATGGGGCATTACAACATGCTCACCGGCAGTGAGCTGTGCGACAGCGGTGTCTTTTTCAAACCAGGCTATAGCCCTGCCGGATGTTTTGGCGAAGGAATCGTCTGAGATCACAATTATGGGGTCGATCTGAATTCTGAAACTTCTTTCCCGTTCCTGTGGCTTTTCAGCAACTCTTGACAAAACAAAAGCATTGCCGTCGGGTATATCCATGAAGGAGGATGCCTGCAAACGGTTCTCCGTTAGCCCCATTGACACGACAGAGACAAAAAGGCAAAGAGCTGAACCGTAATACCAGTTAATACCAGATTGACGAAATACCGGCCGGTAACGGGCAAGCAAACAGAGCGCAAGGAATAACAGGATTGCCAGTGTAGCAATAATATATAACGGGAAAATGCGGGTATTATACTGGACTACAATACCCATAATCAGAGGAATGAGCAGGCGCAGCACAGGCAGCCGCTTTAACTCATCACCGTACCCGGTCATTGATTAACGGTAATCATTCTTTAATAAAGTTAATTAAAACGACAACCCATGTCAATACCGGCGGCATTTATTTCTCCGGTTATGCCGGTTTTGTTGAGCCGGGGCCGGATCCGGCCAGGGATTAGCCGGAGAAACGTGTGATCAGGGCAGAGGCTCATCATTGCAAGGCGCAGGGAGGGAGATTAACCCGGAAAATGCGTGATCGGACCGGTTAGCTCACGTTTACCGGAAAGTGAATCATTCAGGAGATTAACCGGCAATATGCTGTAATGCCGGTCGTCAGGAGACATCATTGTTTTTTTACCCGGTATTTGACATCGACCTGCCCCTTGCTGATCGAAGTCAGTTTTCTTTTAAGCAGGCGCTTTTTCAGGGGAGAAATAAGATCTGTGAAAAGCCTGCCTTCAAGATGATCATATTCGTGCTGAATGATCCTTGCGACTACTCCATCGAAATATTCTTCACTGTACTGAAAATTCTGGTCACAATAACGGATCAGGATTTTTTCTTCCCGGTCAACATCCTCCCTTATATCGGGAATGCTCAGACACCCTTCGTTGTATTTTTTAATTTCTCCTTCATATGACAGGATACGGGGATTAATGAAAACCTTCCTGAAATCCTTAAGCGATGGGTCATCTTCTGCAAACGGCGAGGCATCAATCACAAAAATCCTGAGGGATATGCCAATCTGCGGGGCAGCAAGCCCCAGCCCCTCGCTATGATACATTGTCTCGAACATATTGTCTATCAGCTCATCCAGTCCGGGAAAAGCCTCCGGGACATCCGAAGCTACTTTCCTTAATATTGGTGAACCATATAAAAATACCGGATATATCATTTGTTCTGAGTTTTTTCCTGATCCAGGAAGGACTGAAGCATAATTGCCGCACTGACCATGTCGACCATTGCCTTGTTCCTTCTATCCATTTTCCGCACACCGCCTTCTATAATTGCCTGCTTTGCGATTACAGAAGTAAAACGTTCATCGATGCGTTTGACCGGTATTCCGGGAAATGTCTTTTTCAGTTTTTTTACAAAAGGTTCGGTGAATTTAACAGACTCAGAGGGCAAATTGTTCATCGTAAAGGGAGCGCCTACAACAAAGGCCTCTATCTTTTCCTTTTTCGAATAACCCAGGAGATACGGGAAAATACCGGCTACGTGAACTGTGTCCAGTCCCGTGGCAAAGATCCCGAGGGGATCGGTAACAGCCAGACCGATCCGTTTTTGCCCTACATCTATTCCTATTATCCTGCCCATAAAAATTAACGGTTTACAGACAGATAAAACTTTAAAAAGACAAACATTATTTTAAGGGCAAAGCAAAATAAAACTCCGAGCCTTTCCCTTCGTTGCTTATAACACTGATATTCCCCTGCAGAAGCTCTGCAATGCCCCTGGAAATGGAGAGACCAAGCCCTGCGCCGTCAAAATTCCTGGTAATGCCCTCATCCGCCTGCCTGAATCTTTCGAAAATAATATCATGATACTTCCCGGGAATGCCAATGCCCGTATCCTTTACAAAAAATTCTATGCTGTTGTCGCCGGCAATGTTAAATCCGAATTCGACACTTCCGGCCTCCGTGAATTTTAATGCATTATTGACCAGGTGCATCATTACCCGGCAAACAAGCTCTTCGTCAGACTCCAAAACAAGATTTTCCGATCCCGCGTCCGGGCAGGCACTAATTGCCACATCATTTTTATCATACACCAGCAATAGCTCCAAAGCCTGTTTTTCAAGCCTTTTCATAAGGGCTGAAGGGCGGAAAGGTTTTTTGGCTGGATTCACCTGGCCGGTATCGATCCTTGCCTGGTCAACTATATTTGATATAACGCTGAGCAACTGACCTGAGCTTTGATAGATAATATCTGCATACTCAGAAACTGATCCGGACGTATTTCCCGATTTCAGCAGCTGGCTAAAGCCCATTATGCTGTTCATGGGAGAGCGTATTTCATGTGACAGATTAGCGAGGAACGCAGATTTGAGCCGGTCCGATTCTTCTGCTTTTTCCTTTGCCGCAATTACCTGGTTTTCCATTTCAATGCGGTCCGTGATGTCAACAATGAAACCTTCAAGGGCTATAACCTGTTTCCCTTCACCAAATATGGCCCGCCCCTTCTCCCAAACCCACCTCACCGATCCGGAGGCTGTTATGATCCTGAAAACAAGATGGTATGGCTTATCCAGGGAAACCGCATCCTCAACCTGCACCCAGATTTTCTCCCGGTCATCCGGATGAATTATATCGGAGTAGGACATTTTCCTGTTTTCAATGCAGTCACCGACCGGATAACCGGTGAGAAGCGTGAACCCGTCAGATAAAAACTCCATGGTCCATGATCTGTCGAACCTGCACCGATACGCAATACCAGGCAGATTGGATATCAGTGTTTTGAGGGCCCTCTCGCTTTCCCTCAGAGCTTCCTGGGCAGCTTTACGGTCAATAGCGATCGATACCTGTTCGGCCACGATCTGCAAAGTTCGCATGTCGGTATCATCATATGAAATATCATCGGAATATGACTGAAGCACGATTGCACCCGTAATCCGGCCGTCCCTTTTCAGGGGTATGCCCAGCCATTGCCTGCATATCGAACCTATCCTGTCGATTTCACCGCGCTCCTCAAGCTCATTCATCTGTTCTTCGTTGAGCAGAAGGGGTTTGTTCAGGCTTATCATATATGCCGTCAGGGTGCGCCCCGCCGGGAAACTCCTGAAGCGATCCTTGTCATCAATGAATATCGGGAGAGAGAATGAATTATCAGCCTCATTATAAAATGCGATGAAAAAATTCCTGGTATTGATAATCTTAGAGAGGTGAAACCTCACCGACTGGAGGAAATCGGGAAGATCGCCGCTGATACTTATTGAAGCGGCTATTTCATTCAGCACCTCCTGGATAAGCTGGTGTCTTTTAAGCTGGGAAAGATCAATGTCAATGCTGAACAGCTCCTTTTCTCCGGCATTATTTGTGATAATTACATTGGATGTAAAAACCGGCACCCTTTTGCCGTCTTTACGCTGCAGCAGATATTCCGCAGGGGGGATAGGTCTGTTGTATTTCAAAAAATTGCTTATGTCATCCAGCATTCTTTGTTTCAGCTCACCGGGAATTATGAGATCTTCGAGTTTCCGGCCTACAGCTTCTTCAATGGTATAACCGTAGAGGGTTTCGCTTGCTTTGTTCCAGAATACCACATCACGGTCCAGGTTATAACCCTGAATTGATACCATGGGCAAGCTGTCGAAAATTCTCTTGTACCTTTCCCTGTATTCCGGCTGACTTTCTGTGGCCCGGGATTCGTTGTGTCCGGCAGTTCCG
>SKQJ01000174.1 GCA_007119075.1 Bacteroidales bacterium
TACAGGGAAACTGCAAATATCTGCAGGCATATGGGCGAAATAAGCTATCTGGATGAACAATATGAAGAATCGCTCGGACATCTCATGGAATCCCTCCATTATGCCACGGAGATTTCCGATACCCTGTCCATTGCCCGCACACACCACTTTTTGGCCCGGACCCTCCTTGCCACAGATGAGTACCTGTCCGCCGCCGGGAGCCTGGAAAAAAGCATGGAGATCGCAAAAAGTTCATCACAAAACCTGCGGAGGGATAACTACAATCTATATTACCTCTATCACAAGAAATCGGGAAACTACCAAACAGCCCTTGGCTATCTGACCCGTTACCACGAACTGAAAGATTCGATCCGCACCTCAAGCTCAACTGCCCGTTTTGCTCAGCTGGAAAGAATTTTCAATATAGAACAGCAGAACCGCAGAATCGAATTGCTTCAAAAAGAAAACCAGATACAGGATCTGCAGATCAGCAAGCATGGCTTTTTGACGAAACTTTTGCTTACTGCAATGCTTGTCCTTCTGTTTTTTATGCTTTTTGTCATATACCGGTATATCATAATTCACAGGACCCACCAGCTGCTGAAAGACAAAACAATCGAACTGGAAAAAACCAATGAAAAACTCAGAATTTCCACATTGTCGCTGGAGCAGCTGAATGTAACCAAAAACCGGTTCTTCTCGATTATTGCCCATGATCTGAAAAACCCGTTCAATGCCCTTCTGGGCTTCTCCGAAATAATCACCACCACCTTCCAGGAACTTAAGGAAGAGGAGATCAGGGAATATATCAAATTCATACACCAGTCCAGCCGGAATCTATACAAGCTCCTGGAAAACCTTCTTAAATGGTCAGCATCGCAGACCGGCACGATGCATTTTATACCAGAGCCTTTTGATCTGGCCAGCCTTATAAATTCTGAAATCCATTTTCTGAGGATGGCCGCCTCCAAGAAACAGATCGAAATATCCAGGGACCTGCCGGACGAACTCATTGTTAACTCCGACAAGCTTATGCTCTCGAGCGTTATCAGGAACCTTACCGACAATGCCATAAAGTTTACCCGCCCCGGCGGGAACATCCGTATTTCTGCAAGAGCGGATAATGAAGTAATTGTTGAGGTGAGCGACTCGGGCATAGGCATACCGGCAGATATGCAAAAAAAACTTTTCACGCTGAATGGCGATATAAGCAGAAAAGGCACAAATAAGGAAGAAGGCGGGGGACTCGGGCTGATTCTGTGCAAGGAAATGATCGATAAAGCCGGGGGCAAAATAGGTGTTGAAAGCAACCCGGGCAAAGGCAGCACCTTCTGGTTCACCCTGCCAGCCATCAAGGGATACCCCTATGAAAGCAGCCTGACAGGCTATCAGCAGCTGGTGTAATCTCAGTCTTGCCAGATTAACCAATAATATATAATAATGTCTGAAATAAAATATAATGAAGCAATTGCAGAGATAGAAAATATCCTGAGGCAGATTGAAAACGAGGAAATGGATGTTGACGATTTGTCAGGCAAGGTCAAAAGGGCCTATTTCCTGCTTAAATTTTGCAAGGAAAAACTTCATTCAACCGAAAAAGACATTGAAAAGATAATGAAAGACTTTTCGGAAAATCTTTAACGTTTTGGCCCGCTAAACCCGGTTTCTTCCAAAACGACCCCGCTCAGCCGGGATTCCAAAAAGGCCCCGCTCAATCCGGATTCTTCAAACATTACCCCGCTCAGCCCGGATCTTTCTGACAAGACCCCGCCCAACACAGTTTTTTCTTAAAAAGTCCCTGTTCGGCCAGGCTTCTTCTGCCAAGGCCCCGCTCAGCCCGGTTTCTTCCGAAACCGCTCCGCTCAGCCCGGATTCTTCAAACATGGACCCGCTCAGCCCAGCTTCTTCTGTTCCTTGATTGCTTCTTCCAGCGAAGTCCTGGTGGTATAGAATTTCTTCCACTTGTGATCCGGATCCGGACCGGTCAGCAGCGAAACTACTATCAGAACCGTCACTGATGCGCTGGCCGCCGGGATCACGATATAGCTGGTGCTAATAAATGGTTCCGGCAAAATTGAATTGATTATCGTAATAAGAATAGTCACCCCCATGCCAGTGGCAATGGAGGCAACGCCACCGGCACTCGTCACCCGTTTCCAGAGAAACGCGGCCAGCAATACAGGGGTAAGGCCCGCTCCAACCATGGTATATGCGGTAAAAGCCATATCAAGAATGGTCCGGAACTGCGTCAGCAACAGGTAGGCCAGTATTCCCAGCAACACAAGAAACAATCTCTGAAAACGGACAACCCTTTTCTGATCCGCCCCCGGGTTAATGAACCGCTGGTATATATCCCTGGTCATGTTTGTGGAGGGGGCCATCAGGAAACTGTTTCCCGTGGAGGTGATGATGGCCACCGCGGCACAGATCAACAGGAGCCCGGCGATCAGGGGCAGCCCGACTTCCGTGCCGTACCTTGCTGTATGAAGGATTACCTGCTCTGAATTTTCAACCGAAAGGAATAACTCAGATGTAACGGGAAGGGAATTAAAATGACTGAAGGCAAGAATAGCCAGGGAAGCGATGGCTGTTTCGACTACTATGGTTCCCAGGACCCACCATACCACGGCCGATTTGGCCGCTTTTTCGTTCCTGGCCGAGAAAAACTTCTGGTACATGTTTGATTCTCCAAGCAATAGAAGAAAGGTAGGAAGAAAAATCCCCATGGCCCAAAGGAAATTATACTCCCCGAAAAGGGTGAGCTTTTCCGGTTCAAGGTTGGCGGCGACATACTCGCTTCCTCCAAGGTATATATAGACAAGGGGAACGGCAATGATGACCGCAAGCGTTATGATGGCACCGTTAATGATGTCGACCGAAACGATCGATATCATTCCCGCGAAGGAAGTGAACAGGATTATAAAGGCAGCAGTGATCAGCACGCCCTGCCATTCAGGGACTCCCGCCACCAGGTTAAGCACAAAGCCGCCGCCGCGGAACTGGTAGCCGACGATGGTGGTATAGGCTATTACAATGACCATGGTTCCAAGTATCCTTGCCCATTTATTATACCTCAGCTCGAGAATGTCGGGAACGGTATACTGAGCTATTCGTCTAACCCTTGCGGCCAGGAAGAATACCAGTATGATTCCTACCCAGGCACCTGCGGCCATCCACAGCTCAGAAAGGCCAACCCTTGCTGCAAGTCCGGCTCCCGCCAGCAGACTGCCCGACCCGATCCACGTGCATAAAAGGGTGCCCACCAGTTTATAGGTCGGAACCGAACGGCCGGCAACCATAAAATCGTCCTGGCCCTTTACGGCAAAGCTTTTATATACCGAAATCCCCATCAACAGGGAAAGATAACCTAACACTACCCAGAGAAAGATCATTTTAAAGAATTTTATATTACAAAGAAGGCCTGTTTCGCTCCCGCATGATGGGGAATATTGCATCAGCCGGCCATATGATCATAAAGCGATTAAACAGCATAAAACAGCTCGGCTCCCGGGCCTATCGGCAGCCCAAGAGTTATCCAGATTATCATAAGCAGAAGCCAGAACAACAGGAAAGCTACCGAATAGGGCAGCATAGTCGCTATGATGGTCCCGATCCCTGCATTCTTGTCATATTTTTCCATAAAGGCAACTATCAGTGCAAAATAAGACATCATGGGAGATATGATATTTGTGACACTGTCGCCTATCCTGTATGCCATCTGGGTAAATTCAGGCGAATAGCCAAGGAGCATGAACATGGGAATAAACACCGGAGCCATTATTGCCCATTTTGCCGAGGCACTGCCTATTACCAGGTTTATAAGGGCCGATATCAGTACCAGGCTTATCATTAAAGGTATCCTTCCCATGCCTATCGCACCGATTGTTTCAGCCCCCTTGATCGCAAAAATCAGTCCCAGGTTGGTCCAGTTGAAATAGGCCACAAACTGCGCAGCAAAAAATACCAGGACTATATAGGTGCCAAGAGTGGACATGGATTTTCCCATTCCGTTGATAACGTCTTCGTTGCTTTTCAGTGTGCGGGCACCTATCCCGTAGGCAATTCCAATAATGGCCGCTATGATGAATATCATGGCCACGATGCCTGACATAAAGGGCGACCGGAGAAGATCACCGGTTGCCGGATCCCGCAAAAACCCGCTGCCCGGAACATGATCCCATATTCCGCCGCTGACCGGCATGGTGGCCCACAGAAGAATGAACACAATTATATAAAAGGTATAGCCGGCATATCTGAGTCCGCGCTTTTCATCATCTGTAATATCATGCAGCTGCTCCGGCTTTGCATCGCCCCTGTATGTTCCCAGCCGGGGCACCACGATCTTTTCGGTGACCCAGGTGCCCACCACGGCAATAAAGAAAGTGGAGACAAACATAAAATAATAATTGGCGGCGGGATTGACCTCGACTGACGGGTCAATGATGTGGGCGGCTTCTTCCGATAATCCTGCCAGCAGGGGATCGATGGTGCCAAGCAGAAGATTGGCGCTGTAGCCACCGGAAACCCCTGCAAACGCAGCCGCCAGTCCGGCAAGCGGATTCCGTCCCACCGCCAGGAAGATCATGGCGCCAAGGGGAACAAGCACAACATATCCCACCTCGCTCGCAGTATTGGATAATATGCCGGCAAAAACAATGGCGAAGGTAAGGAGCTGCCTGGGTGCGGAAAGAACCAGCTTGCGAAGGGCTGTAGCCATGAATCCGCTCGATTCCATAACCCCGATACCCAGAAGGGCAACAAGCACAGTTCCCAGCGGGGCAAAAGAGGTGAAATTGACAACCATGTTTGTCAGTATCATGTGAAGCCCCGAAACCGAGAGCAGACTGAAAGGTTCTATCTCCTCCCCTGTGCCCGGATGAACTACCGAAATGTCAAATGCCGCCACGATCCCTGACAGAACAATTGTGCCGCCGGCAAAAATGGCAAACAGGGTGGCGGGATGAGGAAGCTTGTTTCCGACTGTTTCGATTGCCGAAAGCATTCTGGTGATGAAACCCGGCCCGCTATTCTTATTGGACATAAACTGTATGATATTTTTAATCAGGGTCCGCTCTTCCCTGCTATCAATATAAAAATGTTGCAATTTTAATGTTTATTGCCAACTATACCAAACCGGGTCCGTCATCCTGACGCCATCCGGTCAGGGCAAAGGATTGCTGCAGGCAAACCGGCAGCCCGTAATAGCCGCCGCGCATTCCCAATGATTTTTACAGGAATACAGGCAAAAATTAACTAATTTTAATACCCAATAAATCTTTGTTCGTATGAAGATCCTTACTACAAAACAGATACGGCAGGCCGATGAATATACTATAAAAAACGAGCCGGTAGCATCGGTCGATCTTATGGAGAGAGCTGCCGGTGCAATAGCCGGATGGATGACCGGCAAGTATCCCGAAGATTGCCGGATAAAGATATTTGCCGGATCAGGAAACAACGGAGGCGACGGACTTGCCCTGGCAAGGCTTTTGCTTGATGCAGGCATGGAACCTGAAATTTTCCTGCTGAAGCCCGGAAAGAGTGGTTATTCGGCCGATACATCGGTCAACCTTGAAAGACTCAAGGCTAAAAATTTCGCTCCCGCCATTATTGGCTCCCCGGAGGATTTTCCGCAAATCTCCCCTTCAGAGGTAATTGTGGATGCCCTTTTTGGGACAGGTTTAAGCAGACCGGCTACCGGACTGCCCGCGCAGCTTATCGATCACATGAACAGGTCCGGGGCCGAAATCGTAAGCATCGACATACCTTCGGGCCTTTTCGGCGACGACAACAGGGAAAACCATGGAGGAAGCATAGTCAAGGCCAGGCACACTCTTACGTTCCAGTTCCCGAAGCTCTCCTTTTTCTTTCCCGAAAACGGCAAATACACGGGAGAATGGACTATCCTGCCAATAGGCCTTCACGAATCATTCATAAATGAAGCTGAAACACCATACTGCCTTATTGACAGGGAGCTGGTAATGCCCATGTTAAAAAAAAGAGAGAAGTTTGCCCATAAGGGAAATTTCGGGCACTGCCTGCTTATTTCCGGAAGCTACGGAAAAATGGGAGCTGCCGTACTGGCAGCAACTTCGTGCCTGCGATCGGGAGCGGGACTGCTAACGGTCCACGTACCGGCAAAGGGCTGTGATATAGTACAGGCCTGTCTTCCGGAAGCCATGACCAGCATAGACGATTCAGGCATCTGCTTTTCCATGCTTCCCGATCTCGATAAATTTGACGCGATCGGTGCAGGTCCGGCCCTGGGAACCTCCGATCCGGCCAGGAAGGCGCTTCGCAAGCTTCTGGGATCTGCCAGACAGCCCCTGGTACTGGATGCCGACGCCATCAATATAATATCTGTTGACAGGGAACTGATCGGGATGATACCTCCAGGGTCGGTACTCACCCCCCACCCGGGTGAATTTGACCGGCTTTCGGCACAACATAAAACCGGACATGACCGTTTGATTACGCAGATTGAAATGGCCAGAAAAAATAAAATTGTCATTGTTCTCAAAGGCGCACACACCACAGTTGCAACACCCGGCGGATCATGTTATTTCAACAGCACCGGGAATCCCGGCATGGCAACCGGTGGCACCGGCGATGTATTAACAGGAATTATTTTATCTTTGCTCGGCCAGGGATACCGACCCTCTGACGCCGCTATAACCGGGGTGTATATCCATGGGCTTGCAGGCGATTATGCAAGCAGGGAGCACTCTCCCGAATCGATGATCGCAGGGGACATCAGCACAAATCTTGGCCGTGCCTTTAAATTCTTAAAATAATAAGTATATGCGATATTTTTTTCCGGTTTTGCTCTTGGCCACAGCACTTTTATGGAGCTGTGCAGGAAAAAGGGGAATCGAGCACAGCACTTCTGCAGTCCAGGCCTCCGAAGCCGTTCATCCGGCAAACTATACCCTTGTTTACACTCTTCCCAAAACCACCCTGAAAGTTACGGTGGAAGCCACCCGGGTAATTACCCGAAGAGGGCCCTATTACCAGTTTGCCGAAAGATATCTTGGTATTTCCGAAGTGCCTTCACAAAATTCAAACGAGTGGAGGATCGATAACGTAAGGATAGGCAGCTACCAGGAAGCCGATCCCGGCCAATATTACCTGCTGCGGACAAATGACAGGCATGTAACGAATTTTTTCAGGCTCAATGCCGAAGGATTTATCCTTCCGGTGAACCAGAAACAGCTTCCCGAGCTCGAAGGGTTTGTTTACAGGAGGGAACAGGAAAGGGATGAGCCCCTTTACACAGATCTGTCAATTCATCCGAGCGTTGTCGAGGAAACACGGACAGTAATGCGTATGGTAAGACAGGATACTGCCTTTGTGAATGTTCCTGTCCTTCAGAGGCAAACCGTTGCAAGGAGCCTGGATGCCAAGGCTGCAGAAGCGGCAGATCTTATATTTGAGCTCAGGAGCAACCGGTTCAAGCTTCTTTCGGGCGATCTCGACCTGTTTCCCGATGGCAGGGCAATGGAATCTATTATTGATGAATTTGCAAGGCTTGAAAGGGAGTATCTTGACCTGTTCACCGGAAAGATTTTTGAACAAAGCCATCAGTTCACCTTTGAATACACTCCCGATCCGGATGCTGCCGAAGGCAATATTGAAAATCATGTTCTGTTCCGTCTTTCCGATACTGACGGCATACTTCCTGCCGGTGATTCCGGCGGCCGGCCGGTTTCGCTGGAGCTCACACGGGAAAGGAAAACCGACGTGCTAAGAGGGCTGGAGACTGCTCCTGAACGCAAGGGCGAAAATGCCGGCAACCTGTTTTACAGGATTCCCGATGTTGCAGGGGTCAGGCTCACAGACGGCGGCGAAACGATTGCCCGCTCAAGGGTGCTTGTTAGCCAGTATGGAAGAGTGGTTTCGCTTCCGGCCAACTTCCTCTGGGAATAAAGGGCTGTGTTTACGCAGCCACCGCCCCCGGGAAA
>SKQJ01000193.1 GCA_007119075.1 Bacteroidales bacterium
CACTATCCGGCAGGCAATTTCTGATCTGAAACTGGAAAATCACGGACCGTCCTGCCGCATCTCATTCCAGGGCAGCGAAATCAACCGGACACTATCCGGCAGGCAATTTCTGATCTGAAACGGAACACGCCGGCAAATGCCCTGATCGGTTCTGCCGGGTTTTTAGGCCGTTACTGAACGCCCATTGATTTACTGAACCGGTTCTATCCTGAGCAAATGGATAAGGGGGACCGAATCCCTGTGTTTTATAAGAAAATATACCCTGAACTCTCCTTTTTCTGTTTTCATATTCCCTATTGCGTAACGGGATAATTCCTTCCCTCCCGTGTGGAGCAGCTCAAATTTTACCGGCCTGTTTTCGGAAAAAAAACTCCTTAAAATGAGTTCGGCCTGAGATTTGCTGTAAACGTCTTCACTGGACAGAACAACCAGCTCGATGGTTTCGTTAAAATGCCGGGAAAGCTCCCTTGAATTCCCGCTTGCCAGGGATTTGACAATCCCTTCAGGTATTTCGCGGGACATGGTTGTTCCGGCCAGGATAACAGAAACGAAAGCCAGGGCGGAAAACATCAGGAAACGACGACGGGTATGCATTTTTATTACAATTTATTATACAAAAGATATAAAACACTTGATATTCCAAGGTTTTGCCGCAACTGACCGGATTAAGTGTATATTTACCGTTTAGCGGAGCCATAAAGGACAAAACTAAAATTTATTATCAAAAAGCAAGCCATTTTATTAAAAAAAAGCAGTTAACCCTTATTTATCTGCAATATTATTAAAGTTACCTTGTTTTATTAAAAATTGGAAATAAGCCGGAAAATGAAGATCATTTTATTATTTACCGGAAAAACTGAAGAAAGCTACCTTAAAGAGGGAATAGACATATATTCAAAAAGGGTTGAACGTTATATTCCGCACGAGATTAAAATAATAAATGAGCGGAAGAAGAAATTCACTGCAGGCAACAGCTTGCCTGTATCAGGACATTCTTCTTATGTCGTTTGCCTGGATGAAAAAGGAGATAAATTAAGTTCGGTAGATTTTGCAAAATTCCTTGAAAAAATTATGAATCAGGGATATAAAGAATTGGTTTTTGTTACCGGAGGAGCATATGGCTTTACCGAAAGGGAAACATTAAGGGCAGACAGGCTGTTATCGCTTTCGAAAATGACCTTTTCCCACCAAATGGTTCGATTGATCCTGGTCGAGCAAATCTACCGGGCCCTGACGATTATCAGGGGGGAACCATATCACCACCGGTAAAAAACCTTATTTCACCTGCTTATATGGCTAAATTACTAAAAACTATTTACAGGCTAAGGCTGCTGGTTTTTATTTTAGCTGCCTATGCCACGGCTGCTCTGATAGAAAGAAACATAGAGATACTGGATGCCAAAAGGGTAAATGCGCCCAGATTTCAGACGGCTCTGGACAACAAATTCCAGAAAGCATCTGCAAGTCTTGAGGAAATAAACCAGTCAATCATTGATCAGGGTGTCGATGATTTTATCGGTGATCATGCTGAAAAATATTATGACAAATTCCGCAGTGACGGAATAATATTGCTTGTATACCACCACCGGGATCTGAAATTCTGGAACAGCAATATCCTGCCATTGCAAATAAACGGTTTAGTCGACGGATCCGACCGTAAGATGATAAATCCCGGCAACGGATGGTACGCCGTAACCAGCCTTAAGCCGGACGATTCCACCAGCCTTTACGGGCTCATCCTTATCAGACATGAATACGTTTTTGAAAATGAATTTCTGGTGAATGACTTTCACCCCGACTTTAAAATATTTTCCGAGGTCGAAATGGAATTTATTGACGAGGGCAATGGGAATATCATAAATGATCCGGATGGTGAATTTCTTTTTTCGCTCATCGACCCCCATCCTCCGGTATTCGGCTCATTTTTCGCTGTGACTGCCTGCGTTTTCCATTCACTGGCTATCATCTTTTTTCTCTTATTCCTTTATCAGACCTTCTCCCTTGTCAGCTTCAGATCCGTTATCGGGAAAAATCTCTGGTTGGCCGGGATGATCCTGTTTCTCTTTGCCGTTCGCTATCTGATGCTGGAAACAGGTTATCCCCAGGCTTTTAAAAACTATTCGCTTTTTCACCCCCAGCACTTTGCCAAATCGTCTATTTTCCCTTCGCTGGGAGATTTCCTCATAAACGCACTATTTATACTTTTTGCTGCCGTATGTTTTTTCACTCATTTCCGGCTGCCCGAAAAACTTACTAATGCCGGCAAAACGACACGCCTGTTAACGGTAGCGGCAGCTCTCATTGTTCCTGTGAGCTTCACACTGTATGTCCATTACTTGTTTTCAGGCCTCATTCTTAATTCAAACATACAGCTGGAAGTGTATAACTTCATATACCTCAGTCCGTTTAGCCTGATCGCATACCTTATACTCGCAATGCTGATGGCATCAGTCGTATTGATTACAGACAAAATAGTTCTCATATCATCCACTCTGATTGAATTCAGGAGTTTTTTCCTGATCCTTCTGATCACCATGGCTGCCGGCATGCTGGGCTTTATTTATTTTGGAAACAGGATCGGACCGTATACCGTATTGTTTTTTCTGTTCCTTTTTGGAAGCATAACAGGCATAAGATATTTCAGATTCCGCTATACCTATTTGTTCCAGATATTCCTCGTTTTTCTTATTTCACTCTATACGCTTGCCTTTATAACTGATAAAAGCCGTGAAAAGGAAAAAAACATTATGCAGGTCCTTGCGGTTAACCTGGCCAATGAGCGTGATCAGATAGCCGAGTTTTTGCTGGAAGAAACCGGGTCCGACCTGGTGGCCGACAACCTGATCAGATCCACCATGGAATCCCCCCGCCATGATGACCGTGACCTTTATGACTATCTGCGCGAAAATTACTTCGACGGTTATTTCAGAAAATATGACCTGCAGGTTGCCACTTGCGCTCATGATACAGATCTTTGGCTGGAAGATGTAAATGAACTGGTTGACTGCTATTTTTTCTTCTATGACATGATTGACGAATTCGGCATCCCGGTTTCGCCGGGCTCTGATTTTTACTTTCTCGATAATTTGAACGGCAGAATAAGCTACATTGGAACTATTGTTATAGAATCGGAAGATTACCCCTATGAGCAAATTATTTTTATTTCGCTCGACAGCCGGATCATGGACACCCATCTTGGATACCCGGAATTGCTTTTAGAAGGGACCTTCACAGGCAACCAGGTGCTCAACCGGTATTCTTATGCCAATTATGTAAACGGCCGCCTGATAACAAGATCGGGTGAGTATGCCTATCCGCTGCAGCTGCGCTACCAGTTGGAGCCGGATAAGGAATTTTCCTATATTGAAACGGAAGGGCATGAGCATCTTGTTTATAATGTCGATAATGGAAATGCCATTGTTCTTGGAAGGGCAAAAACCACCACTATCGACCTGCTGACATCCTTTTCATACAGTTTCGCATTTTTCTATCTGATTTACAGCCTGTCGCTCCTGATCTACAACTATCCCGTAAACATAAGGAAATGGCGGATAGATTTTAAAAACAAGATCAAATTTTCGATGATAGGGGTCCTGCTGCTTTCGCTGCTTATAATCGGGATGGGAACGATCTATTATAATATCAGGCAATTCGAAAATAAACAGTATGAGAATATAAGCGAAAAGATGCAGTCGGTGCTGATCGAGCTGGAATACAGGCTGGGAATGGAAAATGAACTTACTCCCGGGATGAATTACTATATTACGGGAATGCTTATTCAGCTATCCAATGTTTTTTACACCGATATCAACCTTTATGACCTCAGGGGAAACCTTTATGCTTCCTCCCGTCCCGAGGTATTTGAACTCGGCCTGATAGGCGAACAGGTAAATCCAAAAGCTTATTCGGAGATGCTGATCAAGCAGAATGCCAGGCTTGTGCATAAGGAGTCTATAAGCAACCTGTCCTTCCTGTCAGCTTATGTGCCTCTTACAAATGCAGGCAATGAAGTTCTCGCATACATCAACCTACCCTATTTTACCCGTCAATCGCTGCTAAGGAAGGAAATCTCCACGCTGGTAGTTGCAGTTGCCAATATCTACGCTATACTGATCCTGATAACAATTGTTATTGCCGTTATTGTTTCCAATACAATTACAAAACCGCTGCAACTTATAAAGAACAAATTACGTAAACTTTCCCTGGGAAGAACAAATGAACAAATCGATTATGACAGCGATGATGAGATCGGAAGCCTTATTAAAGAATATAACCGCATGGTAGGCGAGCTTGAAAAAAGTGCGGAACTGCTTGCTTCTTCCGAGCGCGAAAGCGCATGGAGGGAAATGGCCAAACAGGTTGCCCATGAGATAAAAAATCCCCTTACTCCGATGAAGCTGAGCATACAGCATTTGCAAAGGTCATGGGATGACAGGGTGGATAACTGGGACACCATTTTCAGGAAGACTACCAAAAACCTGGTTGAACAGATAGATCACCTTTCCTACATTGCGACAGCATTTTCCAATTTTGCAAAAATGCCGAAGCCAACCTCTTCGGAAGCAAATATTGCAGATGCAATAACAAATGTTGCAGGATTATTTGCAACTACCGAGAATGTCGAGATCTTCGTCCAGCTGAACGGTTTTGAAAATCTCTTTGTAGTTGCAGATAAAATGCAGCTTAACAGGATATTTATCAATCTGATGAAAAATGCAGTCCAGTCTGTTCCGAAAGACCGGAAAGGCAAAATCAGAATTGAGCTGACCGGTGAAAAGGATATGGCACTGGTCAAAATATGGGATAACGGAATTGGCATTCCCGAGGAAGCAAGGAAAAAAATGTTCACCCCGAATTTCACCACCAAATCAGGTGGCATGGGACTGGGCCTTGCTATAGTGAAAAATATCGTCGAACAATCGGGGGGCAGTGTTGGATTTACCAGTGAGTACCGGAAAGGCAGCTGTTTCTTTTTCAGGCTTCCGTATGCTAAACAGTCCGGGGATACCGGCCTGAAACAAATCCCATAAGCGAATGCATGTTTGCCCCGTCCGGCCCACTCATCCGCGAATCTTCAGGCAAATAAGTTTTCGGGATTCGGAATGATATCATAATTTATAGTTATTGTTATATTTGTTTGTTTTGAGTTCAATGCTTTTTAATAATTTGTCACAGGCAGCTATCAGGTTGCCTGTAAAGTAATCATTCGGCAGGATTGACAGTTATTGTCCATAACAGGTTCACCGGGAAGGGAGCAGCGGCTCAGCGCGTTCCGTTTTGTATGTTCCTGATATGTTTTATTCTCCTGCACCTCTGTTTTCTGCATCCTCTTTTTTCCCAGACTGAAATATCTGGCATTATCAACAAATACTCCCCGGTTGAATCAATAGACGGCATCCAGGCAGTCACTGTCAGCAACCCCGGCATTTTTCAAAGCGGCGACACCGTTCTGCTTATCCAGATGAGCGGTATGTCAGTGCTCGTCGATCCGCCGGCAGATTATGGCAAACTTCAGGATATCAATAATGCAGGCAATTACGAATTCCTGCTGATCGATGAAGTATCCGGAAATACTGTAACTTTTACCAGGGAGCTGCTCAAACATTATGATGCACCTGAAAATGTCCAGCTGGTAAAGGTAAAAGGCTTTGAATCGGCAAGCGTTACCGGGACGCTGACTGCAGAACCCTGGAACGGGGCAACCGGCGGAGTGCTTGCCCTGATGGTTACCAATACCCTTCGGCTTGAGGCAAATATCGACTTATCTGCCAGGGGATTCAGGGGAGGGGCACCGGTGATCCGGGGAAGCGAGCAGTGCGCAATCGAACAGCCGGATGAATACGGCAAATTTTCCTTCCCTGCCGGCTCGGCCAGTGCCGGTGAGAAGGGAGAAGGGCCCGTATCCTGGTATTTGCATGAAGATATGGTCCATCCGGCAGGTGATGATTTTGTTCACGGCAGAGGAAGGCTGGGTACGGGAGGCGGAGGAGGAAACGGAAGATTTGCGGGTGGCGGCGGAGGCTCAAACTTCGGACAGGGAGGCATGGGAGGCGGGGAATCTGAAAACTGTCCGGAATTTATATTCCTCGAACAAAAGATGGGGGGGATGGGCGGCTACAGGCTGGAAGAGCAGCTGCTCGATATGGAAGGCAATTTTGTAAACCGGCTTTTTTTGGGGGGAGGAGGCGGCGGATCTTCGGGTGAGGCCGGCCGGCCGGGTACCGGTGGCGGGCATGGCGGGGGACTGGTAATTATAATTGCCAATCACATCGAAAGCACCGGTGACTTCGGGATCTATGCCGACGGAGAATCGGTTGCCGTGAACTCCGCCGCCGGAGCAGGCGGCGGTGGCGGGGGAGGCACAATAGTTTCTTCTACCGACAATTATCATGGCAGTTTAAATCTGTTTGCCCGCGGAGGAAAAGGCGGGGATGTGGATAATGCCGAGAGAGCCGGACCTGGAGGCGGCGGAGGCGGGGGGACAGTTGTATATTCCGGGGCAAACCTTCCCTCTGCGGTTAACCCGGAGCTGGACCAGGGAACAAGCGGCACGAACATTCAGCAAAATGATCCATACGGGACAACCATCGCGATTTCCGGCGAAGTCGTGGGTGGACTGGAAATTTCATTGAACGGACTTTTATTCAATGGCGTACGGACAATGCGCCCGGTAATTTGTGAAGATACCCGGCCGGATCTTATTGAAGGCACCATGCCCAGGGGCGGGCAGCCGCCTTATATCTACAAATGGTCAAGGAGAACCGAAGGGGATGAATGGGTGACGGTGGCGGGAGCAACCGGCAGGGATTACCGGCCGGGGGAGCTGACCCAGACAACTGATTTCATAAGGGTGGTCATGGATCAGGATGACGATCCCGTTATTGATACCAGCAATGTTTTGACCATTACCGTCCAGCCAAAAATTCTGGGCAATGCTATTTCCGGTGAACAAACCATCTGCGAGGGTGAAACACCGGCTGCGCTGAGCGGAAATCCGCCTTCACAGGGCGGAACAGGCATCTTTGAATATAAATGGGAAAAGCTTTCCGGTGCCGGTGGCGCGTGGACGGAAGCCGGAGGGCAAAACAACGGGCTGACATATAATCCTCAAGCCCTTTACGACACAACCCTATTTATCAGGATCGCCATGTCAGGGGTTTGTGTCGATACCTCAAACCTTGTGGCGATAGAAGTGCATCCGGGCATTGAAAATAATATCCTGGGCGGTGGACAGGCGGTTTGCCTCGGGAACCTCCCCCGGCGGGTCGAAGCGGACGGAGAGCCGGGCGGCGGACTTGGAGCGGGCTCCTATGCCTTTGCCTGGGAATCAAGGACGAACGGAGCATGGAATATTGTTTCAGGAGAGAATCAGGCAGGCTACCTGCCAGGGGAATTGTCCGGCACCGCCTGGTTCAGGCGAACAGTCCGTTCGGGGGTTTGCTCTGATACCAGCAATGAACACAGGATAGAGATCCTGCCACTGATTTCTGAAAATATGATATCGGATACCCGGACTATTTGCTACATGGACTCTCCCGGAATTTTCACAGGGTCGGATCCGGCGGGGGGAGACGGGGCCTACAGGTATGCCTGGGAGCTTTCCACAGATGAAATTGCATGGGTGGCTGCCGGGAACAATGACCGGGACTATCTCTCATCTCCCCTGTCCGACACCACCTGGTTCAGGCGGATTGTCTATAGCGGCGACCAGGATGCATGTATCGATACCAGCAATTCGGTTATTGTTCACTTTTATCCCCTGTCATTTGCTGCCATAATTGAAGCTCACCACAAAATTTGCAACGGAGAACAGCCGGAAATCAGTTTCTCGCTCAGCAGCGCGGCCTCCCCGGGGGAATGGACCATTGTTTATTCCGACGGACTGCAGGAATACTCAAC